>CAYRCN010000007.1:0-21256 GCA_964422805.1 uncultured bacterium
ATTGTCAGGAATTTAAGATTAAGTATCTGACTCTGTACGCTTTCTCAAAGGAAAACTGGGATAGACCAAAAGAAGAAGTAAAAGGATTAATGTCCCTTTTTTCTAAAGTAATAAGAGAAGAGATAAACGAGTTAAAGAAGAATAGAATTAGGGTCAGATTTTTGGGCAAAATCGACGAGTTACCCTCCGATGTCAAAAAATCAGCATTATGGATACAGGAACAAACAAAAAACTTAGAGAAATTGAATCTCATACTGGCTTTTAACTACAGCGGAAGATCGGAAATAATAGAAGCGGCTAACAAAGCTATCGAAAAAGGTGAAAAGATAACGGAAGAAAGTTTTAGAGAATTTTTGTTTTTACCTGATGTTCCTGACCCTGATCTGTTTATAAGAACCAGCGGAGAGTTGCGTATCTCAAATTTTCTACTTTATCAAATTGCTTATACAGAGTTGTTTTTCACCGAAGAACTCTGGCCGGATTTTAACAAAGACCAATTTATAAAAGCTATAAGATCTTATCAAAAGAGGGAAAGAAGATTCGGGACCATTCAATAAACCTAAGTCGCCGCTGGATAACAGCAATACTTTTTATACCTGCACTTGTTATTATTGCCAGGTCAGGAGGAATATATTTTTTAATTCTTATTGAACTAGGTATCTTTCTTGGCGTATACGAATTTTGCGATATATTAAGGGAACGCGGACTAACGCCATATAAATCACTCGCGATAATTTCCTCATTAATATTAGGATTAAACGCTTATTTTCAAAGCCACCTCTTTACGGTTATCACAATTACAGCCCTGGTTATTGTTGTGGCTTTCGCAGAACTTTTCAGACGAAAAAAAGAAGAAGCGATATTTCATTTGTCCGGTACAGTATTTGGAGTAATTTATGTTGGTTGGTTATTTAGCCACCTTATACTTTTAAGTCAAATGCCTGAAGTCCTGGAGACTCTCACCTATAAAAATATTTTTGGGATACCAATACGTCTGGGTACGAGCCTTGCGTTGTTGCCATTTGTTCTCACCTGGTCTAACGATTCGGCGGCTTTTTTCGTCGGAAGAAAATTTGGTAAGACAAAATTCTTCCCGGTAATCTCTCCTAAAAAAACCTGGGAAGGGGTATTTGGAGGAGCTTTTGCCGCAATTCTCGTAGCTTTCATTTACCACTACTTATACGCTTCCTATCTATCGTGGTTTGACTGCGTAACGCTGGGTATCGGAGTTGGAATTATTGCCCCTATAGGAGATTTAGTAGAATCTATGATAAAAAGAGACGTTAAAATAAAGGATGCTTCCGCTATAATTCCCGGACATGGTGGATTTCTTGACAGATTCGACTCATTACTTTTTACTGCTCCTCTTATATACTACTATCTTAGATTTTTCGCGGTAAGATGAAAAACATTGCTATACTGGGGTCAACTGGTTCTATAGGCAAGAACACTCTAAAGGTCATAAAAAACCTTAAAGGTTTTAAGGTATCCGTTATATTCGGTGGCAATAATATCTCCCTGCTTACCCAGCAGGCAGAAGAATTTAAAGTTGAGTACGTCGGCAGTTTTTTCGAGAAAAATAAACAAGAATTAGAAAAAAAGTTAAAAAATGATTTTAAGATATTAATAGGTCACGAGGAAGCAGATTTTGTATATGAAAATACGGAAATAGACGTAATAGTAATAGCAACGGCAGGAATATCCTCTTACCAATCTTTAATCAAAGGTTTGGAAAACGGAAAAAGAATATGTACAGCAAACAAAGAAACTCTCGTTGCATTTTCTCCTATCCTTAGAAATAAATTAAATAGTCTTCCGGGAAAATTGATTCCAATTGACAGCGAACATTCAGCAATATACCAGATTCTTTCCAAATCAAAAAGGGATAATGTAAAAAAGATAATAATAACGGCTTCCGGCGGACCATTTTACGACAGAAATGACCATAGTAATATAACTCCCAAAGAGGCTCTAAATCATCCCACATGGGAGATGGGAAAGAAAGTAACCATTGATTCCGCAACTTTAATGAATAAAGGACTTGAAATCATTGAAGCTTCCGTTTTCTTCAATCTCGGAGCAGAAGAAATTGAAGTAATAATACATCCGGAATCTATAATCCACGGCATGGTAGAATTTAAGGACGGCTCGATTATTTCCCAAATGTCTATTCCCGACATGAAAATACCAATCCAATTCGCGCTTACTAATCCCGATAGAGAAAGTTTCCCGGCAAAAAGATTAAATCTAAAAGAAATAAGTTCCCTAAATTTTAAAGAAATAGACCAGGAGAAATTTCCACTTATACCTCTTAGCTACAGAGCTTTGAAGGAAGGGGGAACTCTCCCCGCTGTTTTGGTAGGTGCGGATGAAGTTGCCGTCGATAGCTTCCTCAAAGGAAAGATAACTTTTAAAAATATTACAGATACAGTCGTCAAAGTATCAAACTTGCATAAAATAAATAAAAATCCCGGCGAGAAAGAAATTATGGAAGCAATTAATTGGGCAAGAGAAGAAGCCCGGAGGATAATTTAAATGTTTTTGGGAATAATCGCAGCACTTATAGCATTAAGCGTTATGGTCTTTGTTCATGAATTTTTCCATTTAATCGTAGCCAAATGGTCAAAAATGAGCGCCCCTGTCTTTTCCATAGGTCTTGGTCCGAAATTATTTTCTTTTTATAAGTGGGGAGAAACCGAATTCAGAATATCAGCTATTCCTTTCGGAGGCTATGTGGAAATAAAAGGAATGGATCCGGAACAGATGAAAGGTGAAGAGGACGAATTTTATTCTAAAAACGCATTCGCGAAAACCGCCGTTGTTTTTGCAGGTCCGTTTGCCAATTTCGCACTCGGATTTCTAATATTTCTGTTTGTTTTATTGTTTAACGGTGTTGAAGTGCCATCAACGACAACAATAAGTAACGCAAATAGAGCCAGTAATCTTTTGTCGAACGATGAAATTTTAAAAATAGATGGGAAGAAAGTTTCTAACTGGTTCGAAATAACATCAAGAATACAACAGGACTCTAAAATCGTGGTAAACCGGGATGGGAAAGAGACAGAAATAGTAGTTGACTCTCTAATTACCGATTCGTTAATTCCTTTCATACCACCGGTAGTGGGCAGCGTAATTAAAGATTTACCCGCCGATAAAGCAAGTATAAAGAAAGGCGACCGGATAACCAAAATTCAAGATAGATCTATAAACAACTGGGAAGATATAACTGAACTAATCCATCCCGCGGCAGAAGAAACACTGAACATCGTTTACTTATCTGGTATAGATACAATAAAAACAAAAATAGTGCCTGAAAAACAAAAAACCATAGAAGGTGATTCAATAACATATATAGGGCTAATTGGAATAGAAGCACCCACAAAAAAAATGAGAATTAGTACGTTAGAGGCATTTCCATTAGCATGGCAACAAAGTTATAGAACTGCTTCATTGATTTTTAATTCATTTACATGGCTATTTCAGAGAAAAGTTTCACCAAAAGAACTGGCAGGACCTGTTGGTATTGTAATGATTACGAAAAAATCAATGGACCGTGGATTTATTGCACTTTTGATGTTTGTCGGACTTATAACAATCAATCTTGCTATAGTTAATCTAATTCCGATACCACCTTTAGACGGGTTTCATATTATAATGTCACTGGCTACTTTCAACTCGAGAAAACCTCCCTCCAAAACACTCTTAAAAATTGTTCAGACTATCGGTACCATTGTTCTTTTTTCTCTTATGGCCTTATTGATTTTCAACGACGTTATCAAAGGAATACAGGGAAAGTTCCGTTAGTCTGGCTTATCTGCTATACTCTATCTCAGCTTTTTTAAAAAAAGTTCGTTTTTTTTAGTATTTTATGATGTAAATCAAATATTAAAAATTAAAAAGCAAAATTACAAATAAAAATGCAAAATTTATCCCCCCCACCTTCAAGAACTAAAAATATTTGTATAATTCGTGCAGTTCGTTGTCTTTTTTAATTTATTTTTAAATTTTGATTTGTAGTTTTGCATTTTGATATTTGATTTTTACTTTTTTGCGGTTTTGCCGCAGTATGGTCTTGACTTTTACCAACGATAACATATTATGGTACAGAATAGTTAAGGGAAAGCGGTTAGAATCCGCTACAGCCCCGCTACTGTATTTGGCAACGAAAACTGCTAGTAACCACTGGAATAATTCCGGGAAGGTGCAGTGAGTAGGTAGGCCATAAGTCAGGAGACCTGCTATTTGAGAGTACTCCGAGGGGAGAAGAAAAATAGAAAAACTAAAAGAAATATCGTACGTAACAATATTTACAGCGTTAGCTTTAGGTTTAGGGTACGCACTTGCATTTGTCCCTAATTTTGAGCTTGTCTCTCCTACTGTTTTCCTTGCGGGAGCACTATTTGGGATTCGAACAGGAACAATGGTGGGAATACTTACTTATTTTATTTTCGGATTACTAAATCCAATGGGTATGTCTCCCCTACCTCTGCTCTTGACACAGGTAATTGTGGGCACCCTGTTGGGATTATCTGGAGGATTTTGCTATAAAAAAAGATGGAATAAAGCACACATTATTCTACCTCTAGGTATATTAATCACGCTTTTTTCTGATATACTAACTACATCAGCAGGGTTCGTTTTCTTCCCGACTAAAAAGAGTTTTTTTGCATATTTTCTTCTGGGACTACCTTTTGTTATGTGGCATGTATTCACTCAGGGAATTATTTACGGTTTTGTTTTACCCCCAACAATACAAAAAATACAAAAAAGGAAAAATGGCCACGGATGAACACGGATAAACACAAATTTAAAAAAGTTTCTTTGTTTAAAAATACAAAATACTGGGGGATAGGTGGAAATCCGTGCTTATCAGTGAAAATCAGTGGCTAAAAAAAAGGAGGTTTTATGGTATTAATCATAATAAGCATGATGTACTTTGAATCAAAAGGGATAACAGTAACGGCGGACAGGTTTGAACATCTTCCTTATCAAGTCGAAGTAATTGAAATTGAAGATATGCTTACAATAGATGAATTAGGCGAAATACTGGAAAAAAAAGCAGGAGTTAAAATATACGGAAATGGCGATCCGAGTTCATTAACACAGGCAGCAGTGCACGGATATACCGCCAAACATACACTTGTAATGTTAAACGGACATAGAATAAGTGACCCAAAAACAGGCGGATTCGACCTTTCTACAATCCCTTTAAGCGCAGTAAAAAAAATTGAAATAGTTAAAGGTTCATCTTCTGTATTCCAGGGTTCTAACGCAATCGGCGGAATTGTTAACCTCATTACCGGAAAAGAGACTAATGATATAAAATTTCAGGGGAGCACGAATACCGCTTTAGGAGCAAATCTGCAGCTTTATAAATTCGGTGTAAATGGAAATTTAAACCTTAAAAAAGGCGAAGGACAGAGGAGCAACACTGATTTTGAGCACCATTCACTGGCTCTTAATTGGAATAATTTAAATTTTATCGTCAGCTATAAAGATCTAGGCGTACCGGGTGTTTTGCCCGATAGCGGCGTAATTCCAATATTTGGAGATGCAAGCGCAACCTCTCTCTTCGACAACCAACAAACGCAATTTGCGGACCTCTCGTACAGTAAAAGCTTTACGAGTGGGGATATCGGCATACTAATAGATCCCGCAATAACCGGAGAATTGATTAAATATAACTATAAATACTCAGATTATTTGACGGGAAACGAAATTACACAAAACGACGAGTATAAATCTGCTGCGAGTCAATTCAATACAAAATTGTTATATAAAATGCTGTCTTTATCCATAAATCTTGAAAAAGACAAAATATGGATTGACCAATATACATCTAACTACGATACAAGCTTTTCATTTGGAGAAGAAAAGATAGGAGTTTCTCTTTCTCTTTTTCATGAAAAAGAGAACATAAATACATTTGTTTCCGTACGAGAAGATTGGTACGGTAGTTTCGCACTTCACCCGTCCTTTACAATAGGAAGCAGAATCACCAGACCCATTGAGATTTTCGCGTCGGTAGGCTCCGGGTATCAGGCTCCTACACTCTACGACCTTTATTATCCCGGTTTTTCCAACGCGGAACTTAAACCCGAACATTCCTTATCGTTAAACGGCGGAATTAAAATAAAATACATTACCATCTCTGGATATATAGAAGAAATACGCGACAGAATAGCACTTGATGAAAACTGGACTCCGCAGAATATAGCCAAAAGCAGAATTTTCGGTATCGACATAGAAGCAGACGGTAAATATAAAAACTTATCATATTCATTAATATATTCGTATCTCGACGGATATGACGAAGAAAACGAGCTTAAAAGGGAACTTCAGCATCAACCAAAACACTCTATCGCGGGTATTCTTTCTTACGAAGGTCCGATATCCGCCGAAATATCGGGAAAGTGGGCAGGAGAGAGAAAAAGATGGTTCTCGTTCGGGGGATGGAAAATAGAAAATCCTGCTTTTATCTTGGATGCTGGAATAAGCAAAGATTTCAATAACTTCAAAGTAGGGCTCAGCGTAGAAAACGTATTGGATGCTGAGTACATAACAAATTTCGGCAGCTCACACACTGATAGAGATTACCCGGGAATGGGAAGACACATAAATATTTGGAGTAAATACGCCTTCTAAACCCACATCGCAATTTTTAACGACAAACAACAATGCGTCAATCCGTCGAAATATAAAAATTAAATATTAAAATGTAGATTTCCAAATAAAGTTCAAGAATTTACAAAAAAAAGGAGGAACAACGAAGGTTACCAATAAAACAGCGTTAGAACTCCTTCCTATTCTCCTATTCTATTTAACCCGTATGATAAAAAGACTGTATCGGAGCGTTTTAACTATAATAGTTTATTCTTTTCATTTGTGTATTTTCATATGTCATTTTGCTTTTTGATTTTTGATATTTAATTTTATAATGGGGGTTGACAAATAATAAAAACCGATTATTATCTCTTTGCTCGGTGGCCATAACGGAGAGGACATACCCGTTCCCATTCCGAACACGGAAGTCAAGCTCTCCTGTGCTTATGGTATTGCCTTTTCGAAGGTGAGAGAGTAGGTCGCTGCCGGGCTTTTTTATTTTTACCCCCACCCCACCCCAGTAACTGGAAACAGATTAACGCAGATTCATAGGATTTTCTCTTGCTAAATCCTAACCCCAAAATCCCAAATCCCAACTTAACCACAAAGCACACAAAGATCGCAAAGTTTTTTATTTATTCTATCTGCGAATTTTCAACTACTAATTTCTTTATTAACAATAAATAACACGAATAAAAGAAATTATCGCCTTCAACCAAAACACAACCTAACCGCAAAGCCTACAAAGACACAAAGTTTTTTCCCATTCGACTACTCAACGATTCAACCACCTAACTAAAATTCAAAGAATTTTCACCCCCCCCTTGACAAACTGTGTGTTACACAGTATAATGGTTATATATGGTAAAAAATGAAAAATATAACAAGTGGGGTAATTATGGATTTTGACGTAGGTAAATTTGAAACGGAAATGAACCGGGGATTTCTACAAATACTCGTGCTTCTATGCCTAGAAGAATCGATGTACGGATATAAAATGCTCAATACAATATCGGAAATCGGTTATAAAGTTGAAGAGAACACCCTGTACCCGCTTCTGAGGCGTCTGGAAAGCAGAGGCTTTGTTTCAAGCAAATGGGAAGTAAGTGAAAACCGTCCAAAAAAATTTTATAAGATAACTTCGGAAGGAAAGAAACTAAGAGAAAAATTACTGAAAATTTGGAAAAATCAAAATAATATAATAAAAAAATTTAATGGAGGCAAATGATGGATTATAAAATACTCGAGGATTATATTAACGAAATAGACCACTATCTTGCCATAAAAGAGGGAAAAGATGAAATTTTAAATGAAATCAAGAGTCACATTCTCGAAAAAACCGAAGATGAATCTGGAGAGATAACTGATAAAACTTTAAAAACAACCATAAAAAATTACGGCAACCCAAAGACCATTGCCGAGAAGTACATGGAGAATTATCAAATAATATCTCAGGTATACAAGAAATATTTATTCCTTTATACGGGACTTCTTTTTATCTTTCATTATTTGTTAGTAGTAATTTCAGCTTTCACAAACCATGAAATGGTCTTCTTCCCTTTCTTTTATATACCGATTATGGAAGCAAACTCACAAATATGGATCAAATTGATTCTTTATTTGCCTATGACATTTTTATATGATTTTGGTCTTGTTTGTCTAATTCTCTACTTTATTACTCAAAATAAAGGAGAAATAAAACTTCCCTGGTTCGAAATAAATTTATCCCGGTTAATAAAAAAGCCGATTAAAGAAGAAAAACCCCAAAAAACCATTCTTGTAATAATGTTTTTAGCCACTCTGGCAGTTATATTTGTATACATACGATTTAATACACTTTTCCTTCTAACAGTCGGCGAAGGAAAGACGACCCCACTTTTCAAACAACCCGTGTCAAAATGGTTGTCTTTATTCGTTATATTGCTCTTCGTATTAGAAACAATGCATTATTCAATTAGATTTTTTATTGATTCACCGTGGACAAAACTCATCAAAAATAGTTTAATCCTGATAAGTCTATGGTTAGTAACTAATCTTCCCATAAAAAATGCTCTTGTCGATTTCCCTTATTTGAATCTAAGGGCTATATGTACTTTTGTGCTGTTTTTTCTGGCAATAATAGCAACAATTAACTTTATAAAAAGCCTAATCGAAGTTATTGATTCAAGGAAGAAAAAATAAGAATAATCCATCAAAAAATATTCGTGTTATTTGTGTAATTTGTTGTTAATAAAGAAGTTGGAAGTTAGAAGTTAGAATAAAGAAAAACTTTGTGTGCTTTGTGAGCTTTGTGGTTCAAAAATTTGGGGTAGGGTGGGTTTTAAACAACACAGATAGATTTTTTTCTCTGTGCTCTCTGTGTGTTCTCTTCTCTCTGTGTTCTCTGTGGTGAAATCTTCAGTTTAAAGCAAAAAGATATTATTTTCTTCGCAGACGCAAATCATCTCATCCGGCCACACACCGCATTGAACTTCTCCGATATGAGCTTTCTGAAGGAGTAACATACAAAGACGAGACTGGCCAATCCCGCCCCCTATGGAAAGAGGTAATTTACCATCTAAAAGCATCTTATGCCACATTAAATCTTTTCTGCTCTTCGTACCTGTAATTTCGAGTTGTCTAAGCAAAGCTTCCTTATCCACTCTTATACCCATTGACGAAATCTCAAAACCCCTCTCCAATACCGGATTCCAAACAAATATATCACCATTTAAACCTTTTGTTTTATCTCCAGTAGGTGTCGTCCAATCGTCGTAATCCGGAGCTCTCCCATCATGGGCTTTGCCATCTGCTAATTTGCCGCCAATACCCATGACAAAAACAGCTCCTTTTTCTTTTGTTATTTCATCTTCCCTATCTCTGGGAGAAAGACTCGGATATTTTTCCTGTAACTCTTCGCTGTGCACAAAAGATATTTCATCGCGCAAAAAGGGCTGCAATTCAGGAAATTTTTTGTATACAACCATTTCCGTTTCTTTTAGAACCTGATATATTTTTCTTACGATATCCTTTAAAAAATCTATATTTCTTTCTTCATTGGATATTACCCTCTCCCAATCCCACTGGTCCACATAAATAGAATGCAGATTGTCCAGAATCTCATCTCTTCTTATAGCATTCATATCTGTATATAAACCGTTGCCTTCCGTAAATCCATATCTGGCTAAAGCCATTCTTTTCCACTTCGCAAGGGACTGAACAATTTCCGCCTTTACATCAGATATATTTTTCAATTCAAAAGAAACCGGTCGCTCGATTCCGTTAAGATCATCGTTAATTCCTGTACCGGCAACTACAAATAAAGGAGCGCTTACTCTTTGTAAATTCAATTGATTCGCAAGCTCAACTTCGAAGTAATCTTTAACCAATTTAATTGCTTCTTCTGTTTCTTTTAAATTTAAATGATTAATATAACCCTTTGGTATTTTCAAATCCATATCATTCTCCTAAGTTTTAAAAATTTTATACTCGAAACACGAAACTTTTTAATTTACTCATACTCATCCCAGCTTTTGATTTTTAAATCTCTCAACGAAGTCTTTTGCATTGCTTCTACCAACCTTTTTGCCACCTGTAAATCCGTAATAAGAGGAACATTAAAATCTACAGCTTGACGTCTAATAAGATAATCGTTATCAAGCTCTTCTTTCTCTATATTTTTTGGTATATTTATAACCATATCGATTTTACCGTCGGAAATATAGCTCAGGGTATTCGGCTCTTTATTATCGGACGGCCAATAAAGAATTTTTGAATCAATTCCATTCACCCTCATAAATTCCGCAGTTCCTTTAGTGGCATAGAGCTTAAATCCCATGTTTTTTAGAATTTTTGTACTTTCCAACAACTCAGCTTTACTGTCAATTGGTCCCGTGGAGAGTAATATTGTCTTTTTAGGCCTTCTAAAGCCAACCGAAATAAAACTTTTCAAGAATGCTTCATTAAAATCATCACCCAGACATCCTACCTCACCGGTAGAAGCCATCTCAACCCCAAGAATAGGGTCTGAACCCTTAAGTCTGGAAAACGAAAACTGAGGCGCTTTAACTCCTACATAATCAAGGTCAAAAGCTGAATTCGTAAGAGCAGGTACTCCCTTCCCCATTATAATTCTTGTTGCGGCATCAATAAAGTTGATCTTAAGAAACTTGGAGACAAACGGAAAACTTCTCGAAACTCTTAAATTACACTCTATAACCCTTACCTCATTATCCTTGGCTATAAATTGAATATTAAAGGGCCCTGTTATTTTTAAAGCTTTTGCAGTCTTCCTTGCAATTACCTTTATCCTTCTCATTGTCTCGAGGTAAGTCCTCTGAGGGGGAAGAACCATCGTGGCATCACCGGAATGAACACCTGCATTTTCCACATGTTCGGATATTGCATAACAATAAAGTTCTCCTTTATTGGCAACAGCATCGATTTCAATTTCTTTAGCACCGGTAATAAACTTACTGATTACCACAGGGTGTTCTTTATTTACCTCTGAAGCTCTTTTTAGATATCCACCTAATTCATCCTCGCTTAAGACTATACTCATAGCTGCACCGCTTAAGACATAACTCGGGCGAACCAGAACCGGGTATCCGACTTCTCTAGCAAATTTTTCTGCTTCTTTAATTGTAGTAACTTCTTTCCACTCCGGCTGGTCAATACCAAGGTTATCCAGTAACTTTGAAAATTTGTGCCTGTCTTCAGCATTATCAATAGAAACCGGTGATGTTCCAAGTACTTTTACCCAATTTTCGTGCAAAGGCAGAGCAAGGTTGTTTGCAATCTGCCCACCCATTGATACTATAATCCCAAGAGGCCTTTCTTTCTCATATATATCCATAACTCTTTCAAATGTCATTTCATCGAAATATAGTTTATCGCAAATATCATAATCCGTACTAACCGTCTCAGGATTATAATTTATCATTATTGCGCTATACCCCATTTCTCTGAGACTTAGAACCGAATTAACGCAGCACCAATCGAATTCTACAGAAGAGCCGATTCTGTAAGCTCCTCCTCCCAGAACAACAACCTGATTTTTATCATTAAATGTCAGGTCATCCTCCGAAGCATTATATGTCAAATACAAATAATTAGTTTTAGCAGGATATTCAGCAGCCAGTGTATCTATCTGTTTAACATAAGGAATAATGTTTTTCTTCTTCCTTATTTCTCTTACTTTTAGTTCCTTAGAATTAGTTAGGATGGCAATCTGCTTATCTGAAAAACCTTTCTGTTTGGCTTCCCTTAACAACTCTTTTGAAATCTTATCAATCTTTTTGCCTTTCAACTGTTTTTCTACATCAATTATATTTTTTATCTTATAGAGAAACCAGGGATCAACATAAGAAATCTTGTAAATCTTATCGATAGAATATCCCTTCTTTATAGCTTCAGCGATAGCGAAAATCCTTTTGTCGGTAGGCTTTGCCAATTCCTGCTCTAAATCATCAAATTCTACATCATTGCATACAACGCCATTCATACCAACTTCCAACATTCGGATAGCCTTCTGCAAAACCTCCTCAAAACTTCTGGCAATAGCCATAACTTCACCCACAGATTTCATTTCCGAACCAATCTTAAGACTTACTTTTCTAAACTTTTGCAGATCCCATCTTGGGTATTTGAGTACAACATAATCTATAGCAGGTTCAAAGCACGCGGAAGTCTCCTTTGTTATGGCATTTCTCAATTCGGTCAAACCATATCCTAAAGCAAGTTTAGCTGCTACAAAAGCAAGAGGATAACCTGTAGCTTTGGAAGCAAGAGCAGAACTTCTGCTGAGTCTCGCATTAACTTCGATTATTCTGTAATCTCCGGTCTGGGGATCGAGAGCATACTGAATGTTACATTCCCCGACAATACCAAGATGTCTTATCACTTTAATAGTAAACGCCCTCAATCTAAAATTCTCGGAAGCTGTAAGAGTCTGAACGGGAGCAGCCACTATACTTTCACCTGTATGAATTCCCATAGGGTCAACATTCTCCATGGAACATACAACTATACAGTTATTGTAACAATCTCTGACTACCTCATATTCTATTTCTTTCCAACCACCAAGATATTCTTCGACCAATATTTGTTTTGTAAAGGAAAAAGCTTTTTTCGCAATATCTCGTAACTCTTTTTCATTATAAGCAACACCCGACCCCAAACCGCCTAAAGCGTATGCTATTCTGACTATAACAGGATATCCTATTTTATTGCCAACTTTAACAGCTTCTTCAACAGTATTAACAGCTTTACTTTCGGGAACCTTTAAATTTATCTCCGAAATCTTTTTTATAAATCGGGCCCTATCCTCGGTATCTAAAATAACTTCAACGGGAGTTCCGAGCACCTGGACACCGTGTTTATCAAGTATTCCTTTCTCAGCCAATTCTGCTCCAACATTTAAACCGGTTTGTCCGCCAAAAGCAAGTAATATCCCATCCGGCTTTTCCTTTTCGATTACTTGTTCAACAAAATAGACATCCAACGGTAAAAAATAAATTTTGTCAGTAAGATAGGAAGAAGTCTGAATTGTTGCTATATTTGGGTTAATTAAAACAGTTTTTATTCCTTCTTCTTTCAGAGCTTTAATTGCCTGGCTTCCGGAATAATCAAACTCACCAGCCTGACCTATTCTTATGGCACCGGACCCTAAAATTAACGCCTTTTTTATCTTCTTCTTCATCATAAAGTCCTCACAAACATATCAAAAATAAATTCAGTATCGTCAGGACCGGGAGAAGCCTCCGGATGAAACTGAGAGCCAAAAAATGGTTTAGAAATATGAACTATTCCTTCATTTGTTTCATCATTATTATTAAAGAACCATTCTCTCCAGTCCTCCTTTAAAGTTGCAGAATCAACTACATATCCATGATTCTGAGAGGTAATATAACACCTTTTAGTACCGACTTCCACACATGGTTGGTTTTGACCCCTATGTCCGTATTTCAACTTATAAGTATCCGCCCCTGCAGCAAGTCCAAGAATCTGTGATCCTAAACATATACCCAGTATCGGGATATTCATCGAAATAGCTTTCCTTACGTTCTCTATAGTAGCTACACATTTCTTAGGGTCACCCGGACCATTCGAAATTAGTACACCATTAATTTTATCTTTTGTAAAATCGTAATCCCACGGATATCTTATGACGGTTATATCTCTGTTTAAAAAAGCTCTTATTACATTATTTTTAACACCACAATCTACTACAGCCACTTTCTTCTTACTCCTCTTATACTCGACAACTTCATTTATGCTAACTTCAGCGACCAAATTCCTTTCGTTTGGGTCTTCAAATTTGAGCTTTTCATTACTAAAAATTATTTTCCCAAGCTGAGTTCCCTTTTCCCTCAATTTCTTAGTCAACATTCTCGTATCTATATCATATAAAGCGGGGATCTCATTTTCAACTAACCAATTTGCAAGTGATTTTTCGGCACTCCAGTGAGAATAATTAACCGAAAGATCGGATATAATTAAACCTTGGGCTTGAATCTTCTCAGACTCAAAGTTCCTTAATAATCCATCCTCTCTTTTATCTCCGGGAATACCATAATTACCTATTAAAGGGTAAGTTAAAACAAGTATCTGACCCTTATAAGAAGGATCGGTCAAAGTCTCAGGATAACCCACCATACCGGTGTTAAAAACGACCTCTCCATTTACAGCTCTTTCAGAACCAAAAGAAAAACCTTCGAAAACAGAACCATTTTCCAAGACAAGTTTTGCTAACTTTCTCTTATTTGACATATATTAACCTCTCCTGTAAATTGACATCTTCAAGAAAAAAAATCCGGTAGAATTCCAAAAAATATGCCTGGAACCAGGCATTGCAGAATTTCTTTTATTTATTTTTAATATTTTCTTTTTGATCACTAATTAACCCGTCTCGAATATATAAATTTTCTTTGAGCTGTCAAGGGGTTTTTTTTAAAAAAAAGTGAATAAATATTCATCCTTTAGATTCGGAGAACCTAAAGGTTTGACCCGGTTATTTTTTTGTTAGTTTTTAATCATTTAGACTCAATGAAATATTCGCTGTTAAGCTGTTCCTTAGCCAAATTAGATTTTTCTACTTTATTTTCTTTAAAAGAGGTTGATACCAACATCGCCCCGGTTACTATCAAAACGGTACCAACAACGAGGCGTAAAACATGCAAACTTTTCCATTCCGAGAATATAACAAGAGCAAGCAGTACTGTAACAAAACATGCAGTACAGTTAAGTGGAGAGATTATCGACATCGGAGTATTATATTTAATTAACGCCATTGCAACTAAAAGAACTCCGCACGCCCATGTTGCTCCGACAAAAAATGCATATACACAAGACTTAACGTTTACCGACTTTTCCTTAAATAAAATAAACGCCAAAATACTTATAATTAATGCACCCATCCCGGAAAACAGAATAAGATAATTAAGACTTATCCCCTCTTGATTACTTGCTTTGACAAGAATCCCTCCAAGGCCGAATATAATAGCAGGTATTACACCTCCCAAAATCATTCCTAAATAATTCGAATTCATCCTACCCTCCATATATATAATACTTATTCAACCATGTTATTATAGCAAATGATTCTTCGGCAGAAAAATAAATAACAAAGGATTTAATCTTCTTATTTCATTTACAAATTATAAAATTTACCGATTGTGTCAACTCTTTATTATCGCGCAAAATGCTGGCTTTTTCAATTTTCAGAAAATTCAGCCTCTGTTATTCGCAAGTGCCATTTTGCTTACCAAACTTGTATATATTACTCGAAACTTTACCCGCCGGACAGGTATCTCTAATAGCACAAGCCGGGCATATTAACAATAAAAATGATATGCTATAAGCTATTACAATAATCGAGTAAAATATTAAAAGGTTTACACCAAGCTTATAAATGAAGTATATCGGCAATAGAATAATCCATAATAAACAAAGAAAGGCAAGCGATGCAAACAAATCAAAGAGAGTCTTCACTTTTTTAACTTTCTTTAATAATAATGCAACGACACTTGCCGGTACAATAAAACCACCCATACCTGGACAAAATTTCCCGATATATGGACAGCTTTGATACGAACAACAATAACTTTGAAAAAGTACTATCAGAACAAAAAGTGAACAGTAAATAGTAAAAATAAGCTTATTAACTTCCCATAAATGTACTATAATAAAAAGGTATAGAATAATAATTGGGATTGTTAATAATAAATACAATCCTTTTCTTTTATACGGTACACAGTCTTTATACATTTAATAATCCTTTAAAGTAAATTGATATAGCCATTACACAGCTTATGTACTAACATAAGGAGTAAATAAATTTCCATTTTTATTTAACTCACCGAAAAAAGGCCATTTTTCTCGCATATTTGAAACGTAATGTTTCGATACGATAAAAGTAAATACCTGAAGGGGCTTCATGTCCTTTTTCATCCTTACCATTCCATATAACCGAATGAGAACCGGCAAACTGTTGTCCTGAAACCAATGTTTTTATTTTCTGACCCGATACACTAAATATCGATAAATCTACAAAATCCTGTTCCGACAATTCATAAATAATCATTGTTTCTGAGGTAAAAGGATTAGGATAATTTTGCATAAGCTCAAAAGAAAAATCGGTTGGATCATCTATATGTTTGATATACGACGAAGATAACGGAACTTTTGCGTAACCGACAAAAGGGTCAAAGACAGCATCAATAGGTTTGTATACTAAAGAACTAAAATACAAATACAAAGAATCATTTTTAACAAGAGGGGAAGGAGCAAATAAGCCTGATTCGTAATAGCATCCGGGAGACCCGTGAGTCACAATCGGTTGTGAAGAAACCCGTGTAAAATTAATCCCATCTGCGGATCTTGCAAGCCCAATACTGCCTCGTTCTATATTAGCAAATGAATCATAAGGTAATTCAACCATGCTGTAAAATAATAAATATTCATTGTCTTGTTTAATGACAGCAGGACATGCGATCCCCGTTGATTCTTTACCGGTAAAGCAAGGCGAAAAAACAATAGAATCTCTTTGCCAATGGTAGCCATCCGTAGATGTTGCCAGAGCAACCCAATGCGCAAAAACATCATCGACCAATCCCAATCCGAGATAGTAAAGCTTAAAGGTGTCATTTCCAAAAACGACCGATGGCTCTGCCGTCGACCATGAGTCATAGCTTATTGTTTCCGGAATCGTATCTTCTCCTACCACAATAAATTCAGGTATCGGTAATACGGGATCGCTTTCGGCAAAACGAGGGTCACCATCGTTCGAGGGATCATTGTATTTTATCCAGTTTATACCGTCAGAAGAATACGCATACCCTATCTGATAAGCAAAATCAGGTCTATTGCTTCCCGCGTTTCCCTTTCCCGCATACCACATTTTGTATCGCTGGGAAGCCGGCGCAGTTTCGTCTATCAAAACAAAAGGGGTCTCCACTTCTGTATCATCCCAGGCACCGGTAGGTCCAAGAGGCACCATTATCTGAATTGTGTCCAAAATCCAATTTTGTAAATCGGAAGATGTTGCTCTTCCGATCTGAGTACTAACACCGCTGTCATTGGAACCAAAAAACATAATCCATTCACCGTCATCGGTTATAGCACACGGATCTGTTTTCCACCTTATCCACGCAGGAGAATCCTGGGGAGAAATAACCGGAGCTGGATTAACTATCCAATTCGTCAGCGAGTCAATCCCCTGAGCGAAGACATTTACAGAACAAACAATTTGGAAAAAGATTATAATTTTATTAAATTTTACCATCAATTAAGCCATGAATTATCATCAAAAAGAATCCCTCATCCTTTTTCACTATCAGATATTTTAGATTTAAGTTTCTCAATTTTCCTTTTTGACTGTATCAAACGAACAATCAAAAAAATCGTAAAGATAGGCCATATTACACAAAAAATCCATACATTTATTTCGTTATACGTCATGCCAAGTAATTTGGCAAGATTTCCAAGAAAAAGGACACACGCCTCGAATATAAAATCAATTAATGTATTCATAACATAGTTTAATGATATTGCTCTGGCTTCTCTTTATATCCGTGATTACTTAGAGCCACTCAAAAGCTCAGCAGCGTGTTTCCTCGCAGTTTCAATAGAACTTTCTCCGGAAATCATCCGGGCTATTTCCTCTACTCTATCGTTCCCGGTAACTTCTCTAACTTCGGTAATTGTCCTACCATCTCTCTCTTTTTTCTCTACTCTCAAGTGAGAATCCGCTTCTGCCGCAATAGAAGGAAGATGAGTAACACATAAAACCTGTCTTCTTTTCCCTATTTCTTTCATCTTCTCTCCGACCTTTTTTGCGAGACTACCGCCTATACCTACATCGATCTCGTCAAAAACAAGTCCCTCGACCCTGTCCACTTCCGAAAGAATAGATTTTAAACCGAGCATAACCCTGGAAAGTTCACCCCCGGAAGCAATGCTCGTAAGTTTATTCCAACCTTCTCCGACATTCGGCTCAAACAAAAATCTCACCTCATCTTTACCAAATCCATCGATTTCCTTTTTATCTTTTACCTCTACTTTAAAATGCGCCTTCTCAAAACCCAAATCTTTTATCTCTTCTTCCACTTTTTTCTCAAAGTCCTTAGAAATATTCTTTCTCTTATCAGAGATTTCTTGGGCTTTTTTTTCAAATTCGCTTTTAACTTTCACTATTTCGTCTTTTAACTCTTTCTCTTTTTCCGTTAAAGACTCCATATCAAAAATCTTCGTGGATAGTTCTTCCTTCATATCTAGAAGTTCTCCATAATCCTTCCCGTATTTCTTTTTAAGAGTTTCAACTTTATCCACTATATTGGTAAGCTCGGAAAGTCGTATCTGATCATAATCAAGACTGTCTCTATATCTATCAAGCTCTAAAGATGCGTCCTGAAGAATCAGATCTGATTCTTCCAGCCTCTCACCGATTTCCTCCAAACACTTATCAAATTTTCCCGCTTTTTTAATATTTGAAGTAATTTCAGAAAGCTTACTTAAAATCGACTCATCTCCTTCGCTTATGAACGAAGTTCCGTATTCAACCAGTTCCTTAATCTCTTCGAAATTATCGAGCTTTTTCTTCTCTTCCTTTAATTCCTGATACTCTGTTGCACTGAATTTTACACATTCAAGTTCTTTTCTCTGAAATTCATACAAATCTCTGCGATTAGCTATTTCGTTTTTCTGTGACTCAATTTCCGAAAGTTCCACCTTTAGATTATTCAATAATTTAAAGTTTCTCTCCAGAACTTCTCTATCGGGCATTAATTTCCCGTAATAATCAAGAAAATCTATATGGGTTTCCTCGTTAATAAGCAATTGGTGTTCATGCTGTCCGTGTATATCAAAAAGGATATTTCCCAGACTTTTTAAAATATCGGTATTGGCTATCGAACCATTTATGTAAACCCTACCTCCGCCTTTCCTGTTAATTATTCTTCTTATTATAACTTCATTTTCCTCGGGAATATCGTAATTGTTTAAAATCTGATTAATTTCCTGTGAATTAGAGAACACTCCTTCAACAGTTGCCTTGTCAGCTTCCTTCCTTATGGAAGCTATATCACCTTTATCCCCGAGAAGAAGAGAAAGTGCATTTATTATTATGGATTTACCGGTACCGGTCGAGCCAGTAAGAACGTTGAATCCCGGATTTAGAATTACTTCGATTCGTTCAATAAGAGCATAATTACTAACTCTTATCTCCTTTATCATCCATTACCCCAATTTAATTTCTTCCTTAGAATATCAAAGTAATCCCAATCCCCAAATTTCACCACTTTTAATGAACTTACATTTTTTTCAACAGTAACTTCTTCACCCGAATTAAGAGTAATTAACTTCTGACCGTCAAAGATAAGACGGCATTTTTCTTTGTTTCTTATAAGTATTCGCGAATCAAAACTAACGACTAATGGCCTAAAATTCAACGTATGCGGAGATATAGGGGTTATAACAAAAGCCCCGGTATCAGGCTTCAAAATGGGTCCCCCTGAAGATAGTGAATATGCAGTCGAACCGGTTGGAGTAGCAATGATTAAACCATCTCCGGAAAGCTGTGTTACAAAACTATCGTTTATATATATTTCTAAATCAATAACTCGTATGTCTGTTGAAGAAAAAACAACATCATTCAAAGCTATATTTTCTTCACCTTTATAATTAGCTTTCAGAAAAAATCTTTCTTTAAGCTTATATTTTCGACTTTTGAGTTCAGCAAAGATTCTGTTTATTTCCTCTTTCCTGATATCGGTTAGAAAACCAAGCCCCCCGAGATTTATACCTAAAATCGGTATACCAAAATCATATATAATTGAACTGGCCATCAGAAAAGTCCCATCCCCTCCCACAGCAATTACAAAATCACATTCTTTTATCTTCTCCTTTTCGCCATCGTAGAAAACAAGTGATATATCGCTAGCAACCGCTGCTTTCTTTAGATCTTTTAAAACGGTTTCTATATACTTTTTACCACGTGTATAAAAGACACCTATTTTCATATCTTAAAACCATATAATATTCTATTCCTTCCAAACTGGTCATCATATATCGAGTAATTAACAGATTCCGGAACTTCCAAATAAGGTATATTTGAACTATCCAGTTCAATAAATATACAACCACCTTTTTTCATCTTACGTGAGGAAGAATCCAAAATCTTATTTATAATAGAAACCCCTCGATATCCTCCATTAAGAGCCGAAATTGGCTCATTCTTGACAACAATATCAAGCTTTTTTAAATCTCTTTCTGATATATAAGGTGGATTAGAAATAATCATATCAAAAGTCTCCGAATTATCAAAACAATCTAACAAATCGGCACATACTATATCAATTCGGCTGCCCAGATTATGATAATCAACATTTTTTTTACATAAGCCAACTGCCTCTTTTGAAACATCAGTTGCCACTATTTTTGCTGTCTTAAAATTAGAAGCAATTGCAATCGAAATAGAACCTGTACCGCAACCTATCTCGAGAACACAAGGATTATCAAATTCATTTAATCTTTTAATAGCAGAAGCAGTCATAAATTCAGTCTCAGCTCTGGGAATAAATATTCCTTTTTCAGTAAAAATATCAAAGCCGAGAAAATTTGTTTTACCGATTATGTACTGCCAGGGTTCTCCCTTTATCCTACGGGCTAAATAACTCTTAAAAATGAAAAAGTCTTCTTTTCTAATCCCTTCCTCATCAATAAGTATTTCACCCCTACTTTTCCCAGTTGCTTCCTCTAATAAAATAAAACTCTCAAACTCTGGATACGAACTATATTCAGTTAACTCTCTACTCCCAAAATCAAGAACTTCAAGCAATTTCATCATGAGATTCTTCTTTTTGACTTGCCCTAAGATTCTCTACTAAATCACCAATTTTACCGTCCAGAAATGAATCCAGATTATATTTTGTATAATTTATTCTATGATCCGTAATCCTATTCTGCGGAAAATTATAAGTTCTTATCTTCTCGCTTCTGTCTCCGGATCCTACCATCTTTCTTCTTTTAGATCTTATTTCTCTATCTGCTTTTTCCTGTTCATAATCAAAAAGTTTTGCCCTAAGTAGTCTCATCGCCTTTTCCCTATTCTGATGTTGAGACCTTTCATCCTGACAGGCAACTATAATTCCGGAAGGTTTATGCTCAATTCTAACCG
>CAYRCN010000008.1:0-20498 GCA_964422805.1 uncultured bacterium
TTGACAAATAATTGCGCCTAAATATAATTTTTACATGGTTTTATATAATCTTGATAAGGATTCTCAATAATGGATAATTTAGGTACTGTTATATTGCTTATAATTTCAATCATCATGGGTTGTTTTCTCATGGTGTTACTTACGATTACCGTTACGAGACGCAACGATAAGAAGTTTCTTAAGACAGTATGGTTAAACTATTTTTCCTGGTTTATTATAATACCTCCTATAATTTTTCCCTTATTATACAATAGGTTATTTTTTGTTGGGGTTTTTCATATTATATCTCTCTTATGTTTCCGTGAGTTTTCACGTATCACAGGATTATGGCACGATAAAAAATATACAATAGTATGTTATGTGGCACTTTGCATTATATACTGGCCCGTTTATCTTGGCAAATCTGCATATGGAGCTTTTCAGGCATTCCCGATTTTTGCAATTACGGCGGTTCTTCTTATTCCTGTAATGAGAGACGAATATATGCATATGGTTCAGAAAACAAGTTTAGGGATGTTGGGTGTGGCATACTTTGGCTGGTTTCTTGCCCATGTTCCTTTTCTGAGAAATTCAAATAATGGAGTAGAGCTTGTTTTTTTTCTTCTTTTACTGGCTGCGGTAAATAATGCTTCTGCATATCTGGGTGGAAATTTATTTGGGAAACACAAACTTGCTCCGCATCTTAGACCGGACAGGACATTTGAAGGGGCTTTGGTAGGGTTTATTGTTACTATTGGTATCTCTTTTAGTATAAAGTTCCTTATCCCTTTTGTTTCTGTCTTTCACCTGGTTCTCGCCTCCGCTCTTATCTCAGTAGGAGGAACTGCGGGAGATTTAGTAATTTCCTTTATTAAAAGAGATCTTGGAATAAAGGGTGGGGGGGAATCTATTCCAGTATACGGGGGAATTTTGGATAGGTTTGATAGTCTTGTTTTTACTGCTCCTCTGTTTTTTCACTTTATAAATAATTTTTATGGAATCATACACTGAAAACGATTGGTGGAAGTATGAACCTCCTCCTTCCGTTTATGATATGGTTCAGAACAACTTTCTTACAAAGTTTTTTAGATCATGGATGCATATATTCTTACGTTTATATTTAAAACATTTTTATTCTCTTACTTTTTATAAAAAAGAAATTCTAAATACTGAAGCCCCCTTTTTTCTGATTTCCAATCACGCCAGCCATTTTGACACTTTTGTTTTATTCTCTGCTTTTCCTATGAATAAAATTAATTTTGTGCGCTCAATCGCTGCTAAGGATTATTTCTTTTCCAACACGATTTTCAGAATAGTTTCTCATATAATGGCAAATATGATTCCGGTTAGTAGGAAAAAGATGGATTTTGCTTCAATTTCAATGATTAAGGATTATCTTGATAAGAAAAACGTTGTAATTGTTTACCCTGAAGGGACCAGAACAAGAACGGGTGAAATAAACCCTTTTAAAGCGGGACTGGGATATGTTATTTCAAAAACATGTAGAAAGGTTGTCCCTGCCTACATAGATGGAGCCTATGAAGTGTTAAGTCATAGTAGGAAAATTCCTAAAAGGGCTAAAATAACAGTTTGTTTTGGAGAACCTGTTGTATTCGAAGACTGTAGAGATAGTAAGGAAGGTTGGAAGGAAATCACGGATTTACTTTATGACAAAGTTCTTGAATTGAAGAAGAAAATGGAAAAGGAAAATTAAGCCTAAGGTTAACCGAGGGACGCGAAGGAACTTTTGACTCAAGACTATTTAATCAAAATAACTTTTTCCGCTGCGATCTGATTGTTGACTTTTAAATATACAAAATAAACGCCGCTTGAGAAGTTTTCCCTGTAAAATGTATAATGATACATTCTTGGAGTCATGCTGCAATCAGCATATTCTTTGATTTTTGAGCCTGAAGAGTTATATATTTCAAGGCGAACATCTCCGTACGTATGCAGGGTAAAAGTTATATCTGTGAAAGTGTTGAAAGGATTGGGATAAATGCAGAGGGGACTGAAAAAGTTACTCTCTTCGTCAGTTACATATTCGTAAGCGCCTATATCGTATAGAGACCCCTGGGGACGTGATATGCCCCTTATGTCTGTTGCCGGCGCGAGTTCGCTTGTGCCCGCGTCTATTGCGGGACTTCCTTCTTTCAGACGAAGGTCGAACTGTCCGAAATTCACGAAGTTACTGTCATAATCTCTTACCCTTAAGTTGTGGTCTACTGTTTGCGGAGTATCTAGCGAGAGAGTTCTGTAATAAATGTTATTTCGAACTATGCAGCCCTCACTGGGGGAACCGTCCTTGTGGTTTCCGACTCTTATCCAGGGGTTTATATCTGAATCTGTTGTGTCTCTATCTGCCACTGTGTTATTGATTATACGGCAGTTGACCGCCCCGCTCAAAGTTATTCCGTGGTAATGATTGACAACAACAACGTTGTTTTCGATAATCCAATCGGCGTAAAATCCATCGAAACAACCAATTCCCTGTAAGGTACCTCTGTGAGGCTGGTTGGGGTCTTCGTAATTTATGATTGTGTTGCCTCTTAAGATCACGCCCCATACGGTATCGGTGCCAACTCCGCCTTCTCCTACGGACCATGATTGAAACCCGTCATCGTGATTGGCGTTAACGTCGTATGAATTTTTTACTATGTTATACTGGAATGTGTTGTAATCGCCCAGACCTCTGAGTCCATCACCGGCAAAATTTTCTACTGTATTGTATTCCACCAGGCAGGAATCGTTACTTGAAGAAATACCGAAATTTACATTTTTGCAGTTATTGTTCCGTATAATTACATGTTTACCCTGACAGGAAATTGCAGTGCATGATAACTCGTCCCAGTCTTCGGCGGACCACGAGGAGGCATCTTCGACCGAGTATAAATCGCAGTCTTCTACCGTTATGTAGGTGGAGGGCCCGGACCAATTATGCCATTCGATCGACATTAGTGTAGTGTTTTCGTATTCGGGGGCGCTTGAAGGTGTAATCGTAAGACCCTTGAGATACCAGTATCTTGCTCCGGTAAAGCGGATATTTTTGAAAGTAGGGATGTTATTTTCTTCCGCGCAGATAGTAATATAATCGGTATTGAATTTTCTCGATATGTGTAGTGCCCCGTGATAACCTGTTCTACAGATTAAAGTATCTCCTGCTTTTACTGGAGCACCTTCGTTTATAAGTATTAAGGAATCTCCTTCGAGGTACGGAAATTCAAGAGGATAATAAGTTTCAATTAAATTTGAATCGAGAACTTCCTGAGCAGTTGTCCATGGGCGTTCGGAACTTCCATCGTTTGACATACTTCCTTCTTGGGGATCCAGATAAAAAGTGGCGGAGAATAAAAACAGCGGTATTTGTAATATAATTATAGTTAACGGGATAATTTTTCTCATAGTTTTGAAATATAAGTGTAAATTAAATTTCTGCAAGATTAAGAGAATAGCTATAAAAAAGTTTTTGGATTTCTTGCCTTTAATTCACTCCAGAACCTTTTTAATTGCTTCGTTCAACTCTTTAAGATCAAAAGGTTTTGCGACTACAGCTTTAAATCCGTATTTTTTGTAGTTAGCCATTATCGGATCGTTAGAATAGCCGCTGGAAACTATAGCCTTCACGTTTGGGTCGATCTTTAGTAGTTCCTCTATCGTCTTTCTACCCCCCATCCCTCCGGGTACAGTTAAATCAAGAATAACTGCATTAAAAAGCTTTCCGGAATTCTTAGCCTCTTTATATTTGACAAGCGCTTCCTCTCCATTTTCGGCAAACTCGACTGTATAACCAAGTCTGCCCAACATTCCGCCAACTGCCCTGCGAACTATTTTTTCATCGTCCATTATAAGTATCTTACCTTCACCCGTCAGAGGCCGTTTGGATTCATTTTCTTCTTCTTTTTCGGATATTGTCTCTTCTGTTGCCGGAAGATAGATAAAGAAAGTGGTTCCTTCGCCTACTTTAGATTCTACTGTTATATAACCTTCATGTTTCTGAATAATAGAATATACGGTAGCCAGACCAAGACCGCTTCCCTCCTGCTTGGTGGAAAAGTATGGGTCGAATATTTTCGAAAGATATTCTTCAGGCACCCCAATTCCTTCATCCCGGAGGGATATTTTTATGTATTTGCCTTCCTTTAGATGGAGTAGATTTTCATTCTCAAGGATGACGTTCTCGACTTTTATATGTATTTTTCCTCCCTCGGGCATTGCCTGGTTTGCATTTATTACAAGGTTATCTACAACCTGAGACATTTGCCCTTTATCCACTTCTACTTTCCGTAAATCTTCTGCGAAAGCGAATTCACATCTAACATTTGAACCATGAAGAGTAAATTCTGCCGAATCTCGGATTATATCTTTTATAGAAACCTTTCCTTTTATGGGATCTCCGCCTTTTGAAAATGTGAGAAGCTGTTGAGTTAAGTTTTTAGCCTGGATCGATGCCTGTTTGGCTTCTTCTAATATATCCCGAAAATCTTCTCTATCTTCTATTTGAACAAGCGAAAGGTTGCCAAGTATTCCGGTCAAGAGATTATTGAAGTCGTGAGCAATACCTCCGGCAAGAACACCCAGCGATTCGAGTCGTTCTATTTTTCGTAATTCTTCCCCTGTTTTTTTTCGCTCGGTTATATCACGTGCAATCGTCCACATGCCGTTTGGGATACCGGCATCATCCTTTAGTAGAAAAACCCTTAGCTCTACCGGGAATACAGTTCCGTCCTTTCTAATATATTCCTTTTCGTAAACATCCGAGTATCCTCTTTTAATAACCTGGTCCTTTTTTATTTTAGCTTCCATTTCGTGCCATTTTACGGGAGTTATATCGGTGTATTTTAATTTTTTTATTTCGTCCTCCTTATATCCGAGCATATCTAAATAGTGCTTGTTGAATTCAATTATGTTGCCTTCCATATCGGTACGCGAAGAAGAATCTATCATACTTTCGTAGAGATTCCGATATTTTTCTTCACTTTTCTGTAGACTCTCCAGGGTTTTCTTTCTGTCTGAGATGTCCTGGGCAATAGCTAATATCATAGGTTTACCTTCCAGGGTAATGGCGTTGATATATATTTCAACCTGATAGCAGGATCCGTCTTTGCAGGAGAGTTCCGATTCAAAATGAGTATAGCCGCCTTTGTTTAATTTCAACCAGATTTTCTTTCTGTCATCCCGAGTCTGGCTGAGACGGTCAACATCCTCTACTTTCATTTTCATATATTCGGCTCTCGTATAACCGGTGTGTTTGCATAATGCTTCATTTACCAATACAAAGTTTCCCTCAAGATCATGTACGGAAACGGCGTGTGGAAGATTTTCTATTACAGTTTGAAATCTTTCCTCGCTCTCTTTTAGTTTTTCAAGAGCTTTTTTACGTTCAGTGATGTCATGGGCGATACCTATTATCATAGGACTTCCTTTAAAAGTAACGGTGCCGATGTAAATTTCAGCCGGATATGAGGAACCGTCTTTACAATAGTGAGTGGATTCTATTCGATCAAAACCGCCTTTCTTGTGCAGTTTTAACCAGATGTTGCTTCTGTCGTCCCTATCGATGCTTTCATGGTCGATATCTCCAACTTTCATACCCAAGAGTTCATCTTTTGTATAGCCGGTCTTTTCACAGGATGCTTTGTTTACCATTATGAGTTTTCCGTCAAGGTCGTTAACGAAGATTGCATCAGGAAGGTTTTCGATTACCGTTTCGAATCTTTCCTCGCTCTCCTTGAGTTTTTCCTGGGCTTCTTTTTGTTTGGTGGTATCGTGAACCATTGCCAGTATCATTGGGCTGCCTTTAAAACTAATGGCACTAATGTATATTTCCACGGGAAAAGAAGATCCATTTTTATGATAGAATATGGATTCTATTCGGGCGGAGCCTCCTTTTTCCAATTTCAGCCAAATTTTTTCCCTGTCTTCTCTGCGACGGATTTCGGGGTCAACGTCCTCGACATTCATATTTAGCAGTTCCTCTTGTGTATAGCCTGTCAATTCATAATTTGCTTTATTGGCAAGTAGAATACGTCCATCGAGGTCATGCAGGCAGACTCCATGCGGAATATTCTCAATTACTGCCTGGAATCTTTCTTCGCTTTCCCTTAGTGTATCCTCCCCTTTCTTGCGTTCGGTAATGTCCCTGGCGATACTTAAAATTGATGGTTTACCGTGATAAGTTATGAGGCTGGAGCTAACTTCGACCGGTATTGTTTTACCGGATTTATTTCTGTGGGCGGTTTCAAATACTTGTTTCTCACCCTTTTTCATTCCTTCGATGAGATTCTTAATTTCTTTTGGTTTTAGAGTGACGTCAATATCGATGGGTTCCATATCAAGTAATTCTTTTCTGGTGTAACCCAGAACTTCGATGGCTCTATTGTTAACGTCAATAAATTTTCCCTCAAAGTCGATAACGAAAGCAGTGTCGTTCATTCCGTCTATTAAATTTTTGTACTCTTCTGCGCTCATTTTGCGTTCGGTAATGTCCCTGACAAATTCAATTACCTTAGTTTCTCCGTTAATGTCCTTAAAGGGAGTTGATGTTAACTCGTAACTCTTGCCGTCAGGAGTGGTTAATTCCACTCGCCGAGTTTTTCCGGTTCTAATAGCTTCTTTTATTGGGCAGAATTCGCAGGGAGCTTTGCGCTTCATATATTCTTCAAAGCATAGCTTACCGGTCAGATTGCCATACCTGTCTATTAAAAACTTGTTTTGGAAACATATGCGATAATTTTTGTCGATAATGTCAAGTCCGTCTGAAAGGGAGCTAATTATACCTTTAAACTTATCTCTCTCGGCTCTTAACTCTTTTTTGATTTCTTTGAATTTACTGCACTCTTCTTTAAGCTTCGCGACTTTTTTTTGCTCTTTCTCAAGTTCTTTTATAAGATGTTTTTTTGATTTGTTTGTATCCTTCCCCTTAATGCATACCTCCTTATTTGAGACTCTAGGTATTCGTACAAAAACGGCTCCAAATATTAAGTGGTTGATATTGAATTACTTGATTTTTGAAAAAGTAAAGTAACTATTAGTAAAGACAAAATTTCTTTACATAGATGTAGATTCCCTGGGTTTTGGTGTTCTATTTTTTTAATTCTTCCCTTTTTTACGTATTCCTCGTATTCAAATTCAAGGGTTGAGTATTTAGCGTTATATTTTTCTAATTGCGTTTTGATTTTTGTTTTCAGGTTATCGAATTTGTTCATATTTGATTATTTGTGATTTTCGGGTGTTCTTCCGTAACTTTATTTTCTGTTTTATTAAAATAATCTTAAAAATTAATTTAATGTTTAGTCAAGTAGGTGTCGCTTGAATATACTTAATTTAATAAAGGTTCTATCGAAAAGATTATTCGATAATTGAATTAAAAAGCTTCTCCAATCGCAAAATGCCAGGAAGGCTTACCCTCAAAGTTCCTTGCATAATCCAGTCTTAAAGGCCCGATTGGAGTATAAAATCGGACCCCCGCTCCCACGGAGCCTAAAATACTAAATTGGTCGCTTTCAAAATCTTCCGAGAGCGATCCAATATCGGAAAATAATGCCCCGTAAAAATTTGAGAATACGGGAATTCTTAACTCACAAGAAGCGAGAAAATATCTTTCTCCGCCAAGAGGATTACCATTGCCGTCTTCCGGGCCTGCCATATTTTCTGCATATCCTCGAAGCGTAGCACCTCCCCCGAGGAAAAATCTATTATATATGGGAACAGGAAGCTCCTTATTAAAAGGCAGAATGATGCCTCCATTAGTCCTGAAAGCAACTGTAGATTTACCAATGCCGATGAATTTGCTGAATCTAAAATCATTCTTTAAAAAACTCCCGGAAGTTCCAGAAACGATATCCTCAAACTCCATGCTGCTAAATAAAAAATGCCCTTGATGAACTTTGATTGGATCATCTCGCCGGTCTATCATTAAGGAAGCAGATATCCTTTGTAACCAATCAAGTGAATCTTCTTCAATATCACTTATCTCAACATTGTAAAGAGTTATCCTTTCCAGATCATAACGCAAATAAAAAGGGCTGGGGGTAAGCATCGAATAAGAGCCAAAACTTCCTATGTCATATCCGATTTCTTTTTTATATCCATATTTAACACCCCAGTTATTGCTTAACCATTTCTCGAATGTTATTGGATCTCTGTAATTTATTTCTAAACCCAATTCCCTTAAACCAATTCTGCCGAGCAGGTTTACACTTCGTAGTGAATTCAGGAGATTTTTATGCGATACCATAAAAGTTAACTTTGTCTTATCAAGCGCAGAATATCCAACACGTAACCTAAGGGTAAGGGGGTCTTTAGTCTCTAACTTATACAGCAGATTACGATTTACTAACGAATCGATTTCTATAATTCGTATGCGTGAAAACAAATCGACTTCATTTAATCTTCTTTTAGAATCATACAACTTATTGTTTGTCAAAAGGGAGCCTGTTTTTAATCCAATTCCTTTTTTGAGTCTATCTTGCCTAATGCTGCCTTCACCTTCGATATAAATATTTGAAACATATATTTTGTTTCCTTCCGTTATATTGTAAATAATATTAGCTTCCTCTCCGGAGATATCTATCTTTGATTCTACTTTAATATCGTGATAACCATTTTTATCGTAACTATGCATGATTTCAGAATAATCTTTTTCTAGAAGAAAAGGATCAAACGGTTCTCCTTTTTTTATTCCGATAATTTTACTCAAGTATTCATAGTCGAAAAAAGTATTGCCTTCAAATTCAATATTTTTAATAAATGTCCTTTCGCCTTCTTCTATAAAAATATCTATATCAGTCAAACCAGAAGAATCGGCTTGATACTTATATGTAATATTAGGAGAAAGATAACCGTTTTTAATAAAGACCGCTCTTATAGCATCAACGTCACCTTCAAGAATCCGCTCATCAAATTTGCTTTTTGAAAAAAATCCGGGGGGTTTTAAGAGCATTACCGAACGCAGTTCTTTTTCTTTTATATTCTTACGTCCCGAAAAATTTATTGAACGGACGGTTCCTGGAGAGGATATTAACAAAACAAAAGTAAAGAATCCAATCATCTCTTTAAATCAATATCAAAACCGGCTTCAACGTCTCTGGTTTCTCTGTCATAAATTGAAAATACAGAAATATTGCGCAAAATATCGTAATAAATGACCAGCTGAGGCTTCCTAAAATCTTCGAATCCGGTTTTATAAGAAACTCTCATCTTTTTTCCTATTTGTTTTTCTAATCCTATTTTCAGAGAATCATCTAAAGTTACCTTCTCTACGCCCAGAACAGAGGCAAGACGATCCTCTATTCTGCCCTTGGTGACATCGAGTATATGGTTAACCGCTTTCATTCCGATTCCCTGGGCACTTGATATTGGTTCTATTTTCCTTGTTTTCCCCGTTATCAAAAGAGCAAAAACTTCCTGAACGGGCATATAAGGGTCTGAAGAAACTTCTATTCTGAGTTTCTCAGGAGAACCCGATATATTTAAAGATATTAAATAATTTATACCTTCATACAAAACTTCACTTGAAGCCCTTAGATCCACTTCAGGTTTAAGGGCGCTGGGATCCGTAAAACTGATTGTTCCTCCGATAATGTTAAATTTGGTGCCCAAATAATTTAAATGGCCTCCTTCAATTATTTTTGTTTCTCCGGATATGCCTGGTTTTGCTGCCGTACCCGACACATAAAGATCGCTTTCGGTTTTGATATATGCTTCCCGATTATCGACGATAAAATTCGAACCAATTCCTATGTCAAGCTTTATCTTTTCCAGAAGGGTTGAACTTTTATTTGCCGGACGGTCGGCTTTCTTCAACATGGCAACTATTAGCTGATTTTCAAATGCATCTTTATAAAAGCCATCAAGGTTAACTTCACCCGAAACGGAATAAACATCAAGACTACTTAAAAGATTTAATTTCCCGTTTAAATTCAAGTGAGACTTCTTTTTTATAGGTATTTCAATTTTTTGAAAATCGACATTTAAAGAAGCGTTTTTATTAAGCCCGATACTTCCGTTTGCGAGTAGATATCCTTTGTTAAAGCCCGCAGTAATATTCGAACAATCAATTACATCACCATTAAAAGAAAAAGTCCCATTAACAGGTCCAATTTTGTTTTCTTTGATTCCGAAATTGTTATTCTCCAATATCAAATTCCCATATACTCGAGGCATAGCAGGTGTTCCTTTTAAATTGACCGACGATGAAACGAATCCCGAAAAAACACTTCCGGGGAAAAAAGGTGAGAAGATTGACATATCGAGTGAATCAAAATTACAATAAATATCAAATTCGGAACTTTTATCAAGAGGTATCTTACCATAAAGCAAAAAAGGATTATCTCCTATTTTAAAACGGCATTGAGAGATTTCCATAAATTCCCGTTCCAAATGCAATAATACATCATCATCATTAGCTATTATGTCGCTATTTATAAGGAAATTAAACCTGTTCATTCTGACAGTATCACCGGAAAATATCAGGCTAAAGTTTAATGTGCCGGTAGGGTTTTTATCGCTAATTCGCAGGACAAGGTCGTCGACTTTAATTTTTCCGCGCAAAGATGGAAAGGGTTTCACTTTTTGGATTTCAACGTCAAAAGAAAGATTGCCATCAATTATCTTTCCCTGCGTTAGTGAACTAAATCCCTTAAGCATGAACTCATCTGCGGAAATTTTTAAATCCATTTCGCCTTTAAAAGGAATAGGAAGAATCCCGGAAAATGATATATTATTATCGAAAAGTCTGATTGTAGAGGGCTCAACTTCGACGAAATCTTTTTCGAATTTCAAAGAAATAGGTTCAATATTCTCCAAAACGATATCTCTGAATTTGGCTCTAAAAATGCTAAATTTTACGTCATTTAGATTTGCTTCCGCGTTAATATAAACCGGTCCGAGTGTATCATTTTCCATGAATATAAATAAACTATCAAGTTTTAAATATCCTGAGATTTTAGGGTCTTTTCTTTTTCCGGACAGGGAAAAATCTAAATCAAGCAAGCCTTCAAAATCATAGACTTCTACAAAAGGACCTAACGCCTCAAGCTGAAAATTTTGAGTTGAAAAATCAAGGCTAATCTCTTCATTTTCCAATATTGGAATTTTTCCGGAAAAATCCACTTTGGATTCATTAACGGAAATTACCGAAGGAGCAATCAAAATATCAGGATATAAATATTTAATGTGAATTTTCTCCACCGAACGTATAATATTTTCTCTAAACTTTGACTCAAAATTTTCAATATATAAAGAAACTGAAATATCCCGTGGTTTCGAAAGATCGCCCTTTATTTCTCCCGATAAGTCTGTTATACTTTTTCCTTTCGCAAGGAATACATTCATATTGAAATCTTTTACATCGAAATTAAAGAAAAAAAGAGTGGGTTCTTCAAGCCGAAATTCGCCTTCCCCTATAATTAGACCTGCGGTTCTTAATATTGCCTTATTTTCTTTAAAATCGGAAAAAATATTTAGCTCTCCAATCTCTTCAGAACGGAAAAGTATTCTTTTAACATTAAGATTAGTTTTGCCATTAACCGATTTTTCTCTTATTTTCAGATCAAAATCTCCTGCTATCAGTTCTAAAGAAACATCTTTGTTCAAAGGAAAATATGGTACCGAGATTTTTCCTTTTAAATGTTCTGATATATAGGATAAGGTCATGCCTAAAGGAGAATTCTTATATTTACCTTTAAGGTTCAGGTTTATTGTGTCTCCTAAACTACATTCCAATACAGCACTAATTTCTTTTCCTTTTAGATTAGTAACGATGATTTTTTTGTTAAAATTTCCGTCAATATTAAATTTTTGGTTTGCTCCAGCTACGAAAAAAGAAAATTCACCAGCTTTTTTTATGAAATTAAGCCTCGCGTTTCCCGTCAATGAAATTTTTTCATTGAAAGCATTTATGTTCTTAAGATATACATTACTGTCTTCAACTTCATAATTAATTGAAATCTCGCCGAAGCGATTAGAAGCAAAAGCTATATATCCCGACCCGAGTGGATTCTTGCCGGTACCTTCCAATTTTCCTTCAGAAGACACCCTGCCTTCTATTTTGGAAAGCTCCATTAAATTTAAGTCGAACTTATGAGAGAAATCTAACCTCCCGTTTAATTTGTAATCTCCGGAAAAAAGAAAATTTGAACCCGGATAATCTAAAGAAAATCTTTTAATCTCTACACTAGTATCTTTTATTTTCATAAATAAAGAAAAAGGTAAAGTAAGATCTTTATAATTGACAATGCTCGAGTCCACCACAAGGGAATCCACCATAATAAAACCTTTTCCTCCATTTTGTTCGTTAGAATTTAGCTTTAAAATTTCATCGAGATATACGACTGATTCCCTTGTATAAAGAGTCGATAATCTTTTTTTCTCCCCCATTAAAGCAAAAATATTGTAGGAAATAGCAACCTCAGGCGCTTCGAATATTTCGCCGATTTTAACGTTTTTAAAAGTTAAACGGCGAAAAAGATTTCCTCTAACGTCGTCAAAAGTCAATAGAATTCCTTGTTCTTTTTCAAATGATTTAAAAAAGAAATTTACAACCGACTTTTGAAAAGGTCTAATTGAAGCAAAGAGGTATAATAAAAGAGTTATCAGAAAGAGAGATATTATTATTTTTTTTAGTAAATTTTTCATAAAGCTAACCCATTCATGAATTAACCATAAATATCATAAATTCTTATGTTACGCATAACGTATATTATAAACTGTTAAAGCAAAAATCTGCTGTTCTTCTACGATTTCACAAATACTAATATGTACTATTTTACCCTGTAGAATTTCCCATCTACATTTGTGAAGTATAAGCTTCCGTTTGAAACTTTAAGACCGGTTATGCTGTGGTCGATTTTATCCTGATTGAACGTCAGTTCTATCGGGTCGGTTCCTTCTTTTAAAAGATATAGTCCTGCTCCGCCTATCGCAGGAATGCCCTGAACCACGAGTGAGCCGTTACCTAAGAAGTCGAAAGACGAAATTGATTCTAAGTCGCCCGTATTTATCTTTTTTTCTCCTTCGACAGATATTATTTTTGCATCTTCGGTTAAAGTAACCCAGAACATATGGCGCAGGTCAGCTACTGAATAACTTTTTGCCTCAGCTTCAAACCCTCCCTTTTTTCCCCAGATTGCTGCGGTTAATTTTTCTGATGCATCGATTCTTAAATTCATAGGTAAACCACCTTCATATATTTCCGCAGTTTTCCCATTTTCGTCGATTTTCAGAATCTTGCCGGCAATATAATCGGCTGCCGATAAGTGATTGGGGTTAAAGTTGACGGTAAGATTCCCTTCGCTGACCCAAACTCCCGCAAAAATCCTTCCGGAATTATCCGAAGTTAAAGAAAGTAGATTGCCGTCTATCTCAACCACTTTAATTCTACCGCCGTTTTTATAAATTCTGAACAGGACATCTTTATCGTCCACGCAATCATTCACAATCAAATCTCCCCCAGGTAGTACGGTAAGGGATGTGAGACTGAAGCCGCAGCAATTAATGCCGGAATAAACCTTGTCATTCGCCCCGTCTTTGGAAACCCTGAATACGTCTCCGTTATAACTTGCAAGATAGAAGTTTCCTTCTTTATCTGAATCGACAGCCACAAGAGGATCCGGGCATTCGAAAACCAATTCTACATCTAAAGTATTCCCTTTCTCGATTCTCTTAACAAGGTCTTCAGAAGTGGCGCTCCTGGTTTTATTGCACGCCGAGAGACAGAAGATTAGTGAAATCAACAAAAATAAACTTACTAAAAAAATGCTTAAATTTTTAATAACTTTCATGATTCCTCCGTTTTTCCGTAATTTAACATGAATTTCATTTTAACATCTTAAAAATAAAAAGTCAAGGGAACTAAAAGATTGAAATAAAGCATATTAATGATTTGCAAATATAATTAGAATTTAGAAATAAGATGTAAGGATATAGGGTATAGTTTAATTGTAAATTGTAAATTGAGAATTTGAAATTAGAAATTGACTACTAATTAGCGTGATTTATTGCCAAACATTAGGTCCTGGCTTTTTGCGTTTGGCTATTAGCTTAAAAAAAAGAACAGGAAAACTTTTTGGTCTTTGTGGTTAAAAAATGGGGGTGGTGGCTAAATAAACAATCTTGACATAATAAAAGTTTTTATTTACAATTAGATACAAATAGGGAGGTTTTATGTTTCAAATTTCTTTAATTATACTCGGATGTTCAGTGGGAATCGCACTGATTTTTCATTTCTACGCTGTTTCAAAAATAAAAACTACATTAAAAGAAACTAATGGTATGATTATGTCGATGAATGATTTGGAAATAGTTAAAGAAGTTATCAATCTCAACATGAAACTTGCGGTATACTATATTGTTTTCTATGTTTTGCTAATGGTTGTTTTGGGGGTTCTGGTACTGAATAAATTATTCGGAGAGGCGGCTCTTATACTGTTTCTATTTGGAGTGATAACTCTTTTCGTTGGTCTCTGGGGAAAAACATACGAAAACAAAATAAGAAACATGGAAGTAAAAACCGATGATCCGGAAATAAAAAATACTTTTGAGAGATACCTTAAAGAATGGGGGGAACCAAGGTTGCAGCTCAGGTCTTAGATATAGGGTACTTCGGTCCCTTTTTCATCACGATTTTTCACTCCGTGGTGTTTTATGGAAAAAGAGCAAATAGAAAAAACAAGACAAAAATTCGATTCAATACTTCATACCGATGGATACAAAAAGATTCATAGCGATGAGAAACATTTAAGAAAGCTGCTTAATCTATTCGAGTTAAAACCGGATTGTCATTACCTCGATCTCGGCACAGGAAACGGCTATTTGGCATTTGCGTTAGCAGAAAAGAATAAAAGTATTTTTGTTGAAGGCCTCGATATTGTAGAGAATTCTATAATGAAAAACAAACAGATCGTGAAGGAGAAAGGATTAAAAAACATTAAATTTGAAACCTATGATGGTATTAACTTTCCATATCCGGATGGATTTTTTAGCGGTGGTATATCCCGGTATGCCATGCATCATTTTCCGAACATAAATCATTCGATTAGAGAAATTAACAGGGTATTGGAAAAGGGCGGGTTCTTCATTTTATCCGATGCAAAAACATATGATATAGACAAAAAAGGATTTATTGATGAGTTTCAAAAATTTCTAGAAGATGGTCATAATCATTTCTATTACGAAAATGAAATAATAGAACTTTTTAACAATCAGGGATTTATCAAGGAGAAGATATTTGATTCATATATAAGATATCCCAGAAAATACAATAAAAGATATCAGGATCTCATAGATGGTGAAGCAGGCGAGGTTGTCAATAAATATAAAATGGAAGTTGTGGATGACAATATTTTTATGACAGTCCAAATAATGAATATCTTATTTAGAAAGATCAAACCGTAGAGGTGCCTGGTCTCATTTTTTTGAATTTTAGAGTTTGTCGTTCCTGGTTCGTAGTTACTTAAAGTTGCGTGTTATGCGTTTCGTGTTTCGAGTCAACATCTATTGAAAAGGAAGTTTAATTTTTTCTTTGATTTTTTCGGCTTCTTCTTTTGCTTTATCTTCGATCTTTCCCTTTGCTTCTGTTTTCTTTTCGTCTATTTTCTTCTGCAGTTCTTGTTTTTTCTTTTCGGCCAATTCCGTATACGTCTTTACCTCCAGAAGATTTCCCTTAAGGTCCTCCTCAAGGGAGATAAAGCCATTGTAATTTTTCTGGTATTCTTCGAGTTTGGCTCTGAGCAAATTGTTTAATTCCGCGTCGAGTTTAGCCTTTGTTTCATTCACCCATTCCGTTACCAATTTACTTATTGTCCCGGCTATCAATTTATCCAGATTGCTCTTTATCTTGAAAGTATATTTTCCGTCTTCGCTGACAGTGTAACTAACTTCGATATCCACAGTGTTAGAAGAAAGAACGCCCTTGATATTTGCCGCGATTTTATCTTCCTTATCACTTAAATCCAGCGCGAGATTGGAAAGTTGTAAATGCAGAGTTCCGCCTGCTCTATTTTCACGGTCAAAAGAAAGATTTCCGTCGAGATTATAATTGCCTTTTGCGCTGTTGACTTTTAAGGCTTTTATTCCTTCTCCTAAGATAAATGGTATATTCTTTGCTTTAAAATCGAATACCGCCGATTTTTCTCTGTTTTCTCTTTTGTCTATCAAACCTGCCCATTCGACCTCCTCACTGCTTTTGGTCCTTTTGATGAAAAAAGTAGTCGGGTTATTTATTACACTCTGATCGCTTGTTATATCGCTGGCTTTTATTATATAAAGATTTTGTTCTTTGTTACTGCCCAGTGAGACATCCAAGTTCTGAAGCCAGAACTTTGGAATTGCCATACAGGGATAAGTAACGTCTCTGCCATAAGCCCTTAATATCAATTCCCTTCCTTCTTTCCTCTTTATCATAGGTTTCAATTTTTCAAAGTAATAATTCCACCTTTTAAATTTGCCGTGTATCTCGCCCAGATATTTTTCTATGTAGGGGTCGAGAATCGCGCTGGCAATTTCTTCCCCCTTTTCGGGCGATTTGATAAAAGAAGAGAGATATGCCAGGTCCGAACTGATGGTTGCGCTAACGCTTTTTTTATCATTGTTAGCCATAACTAAATCTGTTTTTAATTTATTGTAGGAACCTTCGAGATTCGTTTCCGTCAACTTGATGGATTTATATGTTTCATCGACCATTTTATAAGCGCTTAATGCCTCGTCGGCGGTTTTTATATTTTCTAACTTTATCGCTTTTACCGGTTCTACCAATTTAGGAAGATTTTCCAGTTCTTTCTTTTGCTCAAGTAAGGTTTTCTCCCATTCTCCTTTCAAATTCAAATATTTCCCGGGTAGTTCTTGTAAAAGTTTCGGGGATTTGAGATTATCCATTTCTTTCTTTATAATATCTGCCACGACTTTTCCCGCGTCTTCCAGAAAAGCACCCACAAAAGTTTTCCCTTCGTCCTCGCCCGCCTCTCCTGCTTTTGTAACGTAAACTCCGGGAAGAGCTCCGGAGGTTTTTCTTTCAGTATCCCACCTGATTTCCTGTAATTTTACATTGTTGATGACGACCTTGCTCCTTACGAGCTGTTCGATGTCGAGCTGCAAATCTACTTCTCCGAGTTCAAATAAATTGCGGAAAGGCTTTCTGCTGTTAGCGACTTCGAGAGATCGAAAAAGAAGACGCCCTTTAAAAATCTGCAGATCCAGCCCCCTTATGTCCGCTTTTGCCTCGAATATCGTTTCGAGATTCCTTTCTATAGCTCGCTCAACCAGCCTATCCAGAAAAACGATATTGAAGACTATTATTCCGACGAGAAAAATCAGGATAAGAGCCAGCTTGCCCCGGAGGACGAATCCTTCGTTGCTTTTAATGCTCTTCGCAATACTTTTGAGTTTCTTTATATCTTTTTTGCCGAGGTTTTCCTTTAATTTATATTTTCCTTCGCTATCCCGGGTAAAAACTTCATTTATATAATTTCTGTACTCGTGTATGTAGAGTTTGCGAAGGATTTTCTTTCTAAATTCTTCCTCAGAGAATGTTCCTTTAAATAGTTTCGGTATTTTTTTCTCTTCACTCATATAAATTACCTGATATTATCGTAAAACCTGACAGCAGCACCAAATTTGTTTTTGATACCAACCAGGATTGGTTGTTTCGTTATCGCCCTAACAAATTTATTGTTTGCTATTTTTTCTCTCACTTTATCGCGGTAAATATCTACCAGATACTTCGATAAAAAGTAAATCGGCACAGCCAGCCCCAATCCAACTACCAGTCCGCCCATGACAAGAGAATTATAATACTTTGTCATATAGAAGAACGGACTGTTGAAAAGTTTTGTAAAGAAGTCACCCAAAGAGGGAACTGTGAGAATGGCGAATCCGATTTTATCGAGGAATGTATCCAGGAAACCAAGGAGCAGACTGAAAACGGCAATAAATACCATTTCCACCGCTTGATTCAGCTTAAGAAAGAAGGTGAGAACAAATAGGGATATCCAGAAAAGGTTCGTTTTGGGAATCAGGGCAAGAAGAAAAGCAAAAGATATCGCCAGCGCAATCTGCGATGTTTTTTTATTCGAATTTATCGCTACAAAAACTTTCGCAAACCAGGTAACAATCATAACCCCAAAAACCTTCGATATTAATTGTATGAATCTTTATAAACTTGTCAAGATAGATAGTGGAAAAGTTGGTCAGTTAGAGCGTTGGTCTTTTGATACACTAATTTTGAATTTTGAGTGTTGAGTTTTGAGTTTTGAATTAGACATAAACTTCCCGCAGTAATTTTGAATGTTGAATTGGAACAACAGGAACTATGAGGAATTTTCAATTCAACATTCAAAATTACTGTCGTTTTTTTTGTTTTTAATTCAAAATTCATAATTCTTATCGTTCATTTTTTTTATCGTTTTTCAATTCAACATTCAAAATTCATAATTCAAAACTCTTGTAGTTCATCATTATTAGTGCCCCCTTTAAAAGCCATAGACAAGGGATAGGCCGTAAGCTTCATTTAAGGGATCTATTTCCGGAACTAATTTTAAACCTGCCTCATACCTTAGAGATTCATTGTGTTTTCTGACCGATGAAGGAGTGGTACATATATCGTACACTCCATGAGCACAGCTTAAAAGACCACCTAATAAAATTGCACCCATTACCGTAAAGCCTCTGCTATCCGGGTCTGAATCCCTGGTTGCCAGGTAACCGAATCCTGTGGCTCCCGCCACTATACTTGTTCGTATCATGATACCCCGAATTCCACGGCCTGGTTGTTCCGCATAAAAATGACCGAGACTGGGACCTAAAACAACACTACCAAAGCCTATACATAGCCCAAAATCCTCCGAATTTCCTGAAACAAGTGTTCCTGCTAAAATAAGTGGTGCTACTGTACAAGCAAGCGACCCTAAAAGTGCCGTGCTTTCTGATTTTAATTCTTTTTGTTCGCGTTCGAAATTCTCTTCAAACATTGATTTCGTTTCTACTATAAGGGGTGTCATAAGAAGTAAAACAAGAGATAGACTCAAACATTTCTTAAACATAAACGCCTCCTTATTTGTCAAGGGGGGATTTTAAATTTTCTCATCTAAAGTTGGTCACGAGCCACCAGTCTTGAATAAAATCGATATTTTTGTATATTAGCTGCAAAGGAGCGAATTATGAAACCCGCCAAAATAATAATATTTATATTTTTGCTTTTATTGCTTTCTGCCTGCACTCCCGGTAACCCTAAAAACATTAACCTTGAGAAGGTTGAAAATACTCTCGAGTTTTACAAAAATTGCAGCAAATACACATCTCCGGGAGAATATTCCTACCTTTTCGAAAATCTCCCCGATTCTCTTGCGGGTTTATGCGAACTTATAAAATGCCAATTCATTCATCCTGTAGATTTAGGACCATACAGAAACCTCATACCTCAAGACAGGCATTATGAAGACAGAAAATTTCCGACAGCCGAAAAATTACTTGCGGGGTTACTTGCTTTAGATTCTGCTGGTCTCACCTTTGAGCGAGAACCTGTAAACAGGTTAGTCGTTACCTGTCGTTACCATTCAGTCCTTCTTGCTTCTATCCTGAAATCCCGCGGAATACCTGTCAGGCTTCGTTATGGTTTTGCTCCTTATCTTGCGCCGGGATCAGGGTTGCACATCAGCCATGCAATCTGCGAGGTATGGAACGAAAAAGAAAAAAGATGGATGTACGTAGACCCGGACAGGAAAATGGTAGATTTTCCCAGAGAGCAGTTCGAAACAGGTGCCGAGGCGTGGCTTTCATTCAGAGCCGGAAAGGCAGGGGACCCGAACAAATACGGTGTACCCGACACATGGGGAGAAATAATGATTCTCGGAACAATTTATCAGGATTTTTTATGCGTGCTCGGGTACGAACCTTTATACTGGGAATATCCGGTAACCCAATATCTCAACAACAAGATTAGCGCAGTAGATCCGGAAAGGTTGAAAGTGCTGGATGAGATAGCGGAGCTCATGACCAACCCGGATGAAAACCTTAATCAGTTGATGGAGATTTATAAGCAAAATAATTTTTTACATTGATTGAATTGGACGCTGATTCACGCAGATTCTTTGGCTTTCTTTAGTTTTATTCTAACTTTTAACTACGAACCAGGAACTACGAATTACGGACTAGATTATTGAAAAAACCATGAGCTTTTCTATCCCTAAAAAGCTACATCTTCAGACAAATAATAGTTTGACTATCTGGAAAAGCCGTAACTTGATGTTCTAATTTTTCCTCTCGGACCAAATATAATGCCATCCGGATTCGAACGAGCTTCCTTAACGGTAAGTTTTTTCCCTTTAAATTTTTTGCCGTTTAAGCCGGCAATTGCGGCTTCTGCTTCAGTTTTCTTAGGCATTTCGATAAATCCAAATCCTTTTAACGCGCCTGTGCACCTATCTCTAATTAATTTAAACGAAGAAATCTTTCCATGAGCCGCAAAAGCTTCTTTTATTTCTTCTTCAGTCGATTGCTGTGAAATGGTAGCTACGTATATATTCATA
>CAYRCN010000009.1:0-19399 GCA_964422805.1 uncultured bacterium
AGGAGTAAGTCAATGTCTATAATTCTCTTCTCCCATTTTTCTTCCCTTTTTCTCCCCATTTCTTCTTCAATAGAAAGCAAGGCATTAATGAGGTTCTTTATATTCAACCGAGTTTTTATGTATACACATGCATTTAAAAATTCGGGGATGTCTTCCCTCCCCCAGGGTTCCGTTCTATATACATGAGTACCTTTGACTTCTCCTAGTTTTGAAATCCGCATAAATGATTTCATTAGATTTTTTTCCTTATCACCCATGTTTGAACCAAGAGAAAGATATGCTTCAATCATTTTATTATTCTTCAATTGTAACCCAGGAATTCCTTACCTCATCTTGAAACGGAGGATTATTCTTTTTAACCGTGATTTTGACTTTACCTACATTATTAAGGCTTTTTATTTGTTCCCAGATAGAAAGTGCCGCCTTTTCAAGAGTGTATATATCCCCTTCCAGACCTTTTCTTATTAAGCCATATATAGTTCTAAAATCGACTCCTAACGATGGGTCATCTTCTTCTGCGACAGCTTTGAAATTAACTTCGAGAGAGACATCAATACAGATTTCCTGAGGTTTTTCTCTTTCTTTACCAAATCCGCAAACTTTATTTACAATTACACCTGTAAGCCCTATGCTTTTCATTTATTTGATTATAATTTATGATTAAATATTGTCAACACATTTTCTTTTCCCCACCCCCCACAACTCCTTAAATTAACCACAGATTTACACAACACTTCTTAGTGCTAATTGTAAATTGTAATTTGAAAATTCCAAATTGTAAATTTAAAAACAAAGAGAAACAACAAATCACACGAATAGCACAAATAGTTTTGCTTTTTTGACTAATGACTAGTGACAAGTGACTTGTGACTAAATCACTCACACAAAGACTACAGAGAACACAAAGCCTCCTTCACATCCAATCTTGATTTATCGTGTTTTTCAAAAGTAATTTATTTGACTTGACATAACTTTAGTTATTGCTTAGAATAAAAAAATAAACTTAGAACATAAAAAGGGGAAATTAAATTGTTAAGTAACACAAGGTTTATCAATATCATGAATAAAATTAAGAAGTAGGGGTTTAAAATTCAATGGCTAAACGTGGTAAGGCAAAGAATATGAAAAAGGATTTACTTGCATATTGTTGTCTTTATTGCGGCGATTGCCTGGGTCATACCGGCGTAATTGCCGATGCTGCAGAGGACTTCAAAGCAGTGCTGGAGAAATATGAATTCGAGAAGTCAGCCAAATGCATTCTTCCTGAACAACTCAAAGACTATGATAAATTTTTTGATAAAATTGTTTTTATGGCAAGTCTAAGGTGCCCGATGGTTTGCAGGGAAAGAACGGACGATAACGTAGACTGTGAAATTAGGAAATGCTGCAAGAGTAAGAGTTTTTTTGCATGTTACGAGTGTAATGATTTTAAAAACTGCGAAAAACTTAAATCGGGCATGGAAGGTCTTCACTATGAAGCTATAATTAAAAATCTAAAGGAGATAAAATCAATGGGTATTGAAAAATGGATAAGTAAAGGAAAAGCACATCATTACTGGGATGATGAAGATTAAAATTCAAAAAGGAAAGAGTTAGAAAGTGAGGATAGAAAAAAAATATAAGAAAGATTTCAATGTCAAGCCCAGAGAAAGAAATGTCTTCATATTTATGGACGGTACCTGGAACGACGAGAACGGAAAACAGGGAAGTGGGCTTGTCACGAATGTTTATAAGCTTTACAGCTCTCTTCAAGAAGATTCTCCGAAACAACTTTCAAGGTATTTCAGAGGTATTGGAAACGACGACGATTACAACTTTTGGGGCAATTATATATGCGGGGGTACCGGAAGGGATGAAAAAAGAATAAGAGATGAGGCTTATGCTACTATCGCAAGAGAATTTCAACCGGGAGATAGAATACATATTTTTGGCTTCAGCAGGGGGGCAGCAAGCGCCAGAATGCTTGCCAATCAAATTTACAAGGAAGGAATCCCCGAAAATATCAAAGTAATATGGGAAGCAGTTGCCAACAGAACAACGAGGAACATCGAAGATAGATTTGTGCGATATATCTCAAGCGGAAAAAAGCACAGAGTCGATATCGAATTTTTAGGTGTGTGGGATACGGTGGGCGCTTTTGGGATACCCGTGAATATACTGGGAATTCCCTTCTCACGATGGAACTTATTTAAGGATATGCATGTTGCAAAGAACGTCAAAAAAGCTGTCCACTGCGTCTGTATGGATGAAACGAGAAATGCCTATGTACCGACATTAATGAATTATAAACCTGGTGTTGTTGAAGAAGTCTGGTTCCCCGGGGTGCATTCGGACATTGGAGGAAGTTATAAGGAAGACGCGTTGGGTAAAATATCTCTTGATTTTATGGTTAACAGGCTTAAGAAACATTCAAAGAAATATAAAGTTAGAATTCAATTCAAGGAGAACGTATTAAAGAGCTATACCACCATAAGAGACGAAGAAGAATTTGTTTTTCATTTTTTTGGACTTGGCTGGAAAAAATCCATCAGGAAAATTCATGTAATGAAGAATAATAAAGCAGATAAAAATATACCTCCAAAGATACACTCTTCGATGGTAATGCTGCAGAGAAGCAGAAGAACAACAAGTATTACCCGTTTCGGAAAAACTATACGAATTCAGTATAACCCCCCTAATGCAAAAGTCATAAGAGATAAATACGAAATCGTAGACTAAGAAAACCAACCACAGAGAACACAGAGAATTCATTTGCGGTAAAAAATAAAAAATCACAGAGAGCACAGAGAAAAAGAACCAAAAAAAGGAGTAAGATGTGCAAAAAGTTATAACAATTTCAACAGATAGACGGGAAGCCTTATATGATATTACTCCGCAGGTATCGGAATGCGTTGAAGTATCTCACGTAAAATCCGGATTTGTAAATGTTTACGCTCAAGGGGCAACGGCTGCTATAATGATTCAGGAGAATTGGGATGAAAGTGTTCAGCAGGATGTCGTTGATTTACTGCAAAAACTTATACCGCGTGGTGTCTGGAGACACGATGTCCAGGATGGAAACGCAGATTCGCATTTAAAAGCAGGTATTGTTGGTCCAAGTGAAACTATTCCTATTGTTGAAGGAAAATTAGGGCTTTCAACCTGGCAGAATATATTTTTCTGCGAATTCGACGGACCGAGAAACAGCAGAAATATACTGGTAACGATATCGAAAGTATAGGATAAGATTCTCAACTATTGATTGCAGAGTAAGGTAGAGCCACGAAAATGCAAAAATCAAATATCAAAATGAAAAATGACAGATTAAAATTCAAAAATAAATTAAAAATAGAAACAATAAATAACATAAATATGAACAAAATAGTCTTTATTTTTAATGTTAATAAAAATGAATGTTCTAAGTCTATTTGTGCAATTTGTTGTTAAAAAATGGGCTTTGGGGGTGGGATATATTTTACATTTTTATTTGTCATTTTACTTTTTTATTTTTGATATTTAATTTCAAAATCCGAACCTCATCCGCTATTCAAGGTAGTTGAAGGGGACATAGAAGAATGGGAAATAATTGAAAATAAAAAACCTGTCTTATGGTGAATTCTCCGGGTAGCTGATTTATAATATTAATAGAGCTTAAGAAAAAGCTAAATTTTAGACAATAAAAAAATGTGCGAGCCATATTGACCTCGCACATTTTTTCTTGTTTCTAGCATCAAACGATACTAAAAGTTGTTTACCTCTGATTAGTCTCTATTTTTATTTTTAGTAGATCAAGCTTTATTTTCTTGAACGCGCTCATGTCTTTTACAAGGTCAATCTTTATCCTTTGTACTCTATCTCTTAACTCTTCTACTTTTATAGATGTAATTTGCGCTTTACTCCTTGTATCAGAAGTGATACCCGGCATTTTCAGAGCGTTCTGTAAGAATTGACAATCGTTGTCTAATCTTTGCTGCCATTCGTATATTGTTTGCGGCTTTATATTTTTTATAAGGCTTTCTATTTCATCAATTTGACGATTAATAACGCTCAATTGCTGTTTAGCGATGAATGTGTTTTGTTTGTTCACATAACCTTCCAACTCTGCTGCTTGCATAGACAGGCGCCTTATTTTCGCTGTTAATTCCATTAATTGTGGTCCTTTCCTGTTAAGGTCCAGCGTAGCCGCGTTACAATAGACGTTGATTTCCTTAATTCTCTTTTCCAATATGCCTTGTTTCTCTTTTAAATTTTCGTATTCTTTCTTTAATTTTTCAATTTTATGCTCATACTCATCATATAAATTTAATCTTCTGGCAAGAATATATCCCTGGGAAATTAATCTTGAGGCCTGCATCGGCCTTCCCTGACTTAAAGCTTCCTCTATTTTTCTTAGTAAAAATTCCAGGTGACCTTTTTTCCATTCATGCCATCTTTTCAATTCCTTTAATTTAAATTCTCTTACTTCCATTTCCTGATTTCTTCTTATCTTTGCCATTTTTTCCTTTTCGAGGATTACTTCCCTGCCTGTTTGTTCGTCTCTCGTGTTAACTTTACCCTCTACCACTTTAATTTCGGATTCATCGTTAATATAAGAGACTTCAAATTCGGTTCCAAGTACTCCGGAAATAGAGAGTGGGCTTTTTACTTCAAAAGATTCGCCTTTCATTAATTTTTTTATCTTAGCCCATACTCGCCCAACAGAAATAAAAACAGATCTCTTTTCTACACCCGAGGCAACAATTCGTGAATTCTCGTCTAAGTAGAGAGTGCTGCTGTCGGGATAAAGTATCTCCGCCTGAGAACTATCGTTTGCTATTATTGTATCATTATCCAATATTACCATACCTATGGTAGGTACAATTGTACTATCGGCTCTTTTAATCACTACATCATTTGTATAAAAATTTAAAATTGTTCCTAAAATCAAATATAACATAACTTCTCCTTTTTTATTTTAGATAAATTTGCTTTAACTTAGTTCCCTAAATATGTATGGTAAAATTTTTTCACCATAAGGATAAATCGGACGTAATTGCATATATACCAGTTGTTTCACTTTTACCTTTAAGCTGTATTTTCCCGACAAAATGGATTTTATAGGTTCCTTGAAGTTTATTTTTTGTGCTTTCCGATATTAATATTTTTGTTTTATATTCTTTGTTAAGAGGTTCGATACGTGCAGACGTATTTACGGGGTCTCCTATAGCGGTGTACTCAATTCTGTTCGTAGACCCCACATTACCAATAACCGTTTCACCAGAGCTTATACCGATCCCGATTTCCAGATGGGGTTTTCCTCTTAATATTTCCTTTTGGTTTATATAATGAACACGATTCTGCATTTCAATGGCACAGGAAACTGCTCTGTCTGCATGTCCTGGTTGGTTTATTGGTGCCCCAAAAAGTGCCATGATTCCATCCCCAAGGTACTTGTCCACCATACCACCAAATTGGAAAATTATGGCTGACATTTCTTCAAAGTAAGCGTTGAGAATCGCTACAATATTTTCCGGATCTTCTTTTTCAGCTCTCGGAGTAAAGTCTCTGATATCGCAAAATAATACACTAATATCCTGGCGTTTACCTTCAAGACTTAAATGAGGAGAATCCATTATTTGTTTCACTACTTCCTCTGAAACATATCTTGAAAACAAGTCTTTGATCCATTTTTTCTCTTCTTCCCCAAAATAAATTCGGGAAGAGAGCCCGGCAAAAAAGGCAAATATAATGCCAATTATCGGCCTAGACATTTCGTATGAAACGAAATAACTCATGTACATTACGATTGTAAACAACAGATATCCAATTATAATTATAAAAGTAATTATGGGTGAAACGTAAGGAGCTGTTTTGTTTGCCAATAACAATGTAAGGAAAATTAAGAAGATTGATATTATAATTACTATATACTTAGGAGGAGTAGTTATGGGGTTGGAGAATAAAAGATTATGTATCACGTTAGCATGACATTCTACCCCAGGTAATTTAGCACCAAAGGGGGTTTGAGAATAATCGTATAACTCAGGAAGAGAAGAACCGAATAAAACTATTTTTTTTGTAAATAAAGTATCAGGGATATTTCCCTTTACCACATCTACGAACGAAACATATTGGAATGTCTTTGCATCTCCCTGATATTTTATTCTTAAATAAACGTCGTCCTCAAGAGGAATTTCTCTACCCAAAATTTGCAATTTCCCATCTCTAAAATCCCAATCTTTTACTGCTTTCATAGCTACTGCAAGAGAAAAAGAGGGTAGTGTACTACCTTTGTAATTAAAAAACAGGGGGTCTTTTCTTCTTATCCCGTCAGGGTCGAAAACATCGTTAACCAATCCTATACTGGCACCGGCTTCTAAATATTCCGGAATGGGAGCTGTTATTCCCTCAAAAACGAGTTCCGGATTCATCGGAGGTTTAACTCTGTCAAGGTAATATTCACTCAAATCACTCAGAGGTTTTCTGGTGCTGTCTTTATTCAAGTAGGAAGCAAGCACTACTTTTCCTGCCTTGTTTAGCGACTGCGCAACGTAGGAATCAAAAGAAAAAGAGGAAAGAAAGGCTCTAAGTTTTTCTTCTGTCTCTACAGAATCAGCGGACGAAAATAGTGATTTGAACTCATCTTTTAAACGATGCATATATAGTGTTTCCGCAAAATCGTTTAAAGAATCAGGTACGGAGAATATTACGTCCAACCCAATCACGTAAGGTCTCTGTGCGGAAATAACATTTATTGCTCTCCCAAAGTAATATCTTGGCCAGTCGTGATATCTGCCAAGCTCTTCAACACTTTTTTCATCTATATCTACGATATTAATTTCTTTTCTTTCCCTACTTAAATCTATTTCAAAGAATTCTCTCCTGTCATAAAGAAATCTCTCAAGAGGCATATAAATTTGGGGACGGAATTCCATCACCACAAATAGAATAATTACGATCGCAAAACCGAGCAAAATTAAGGTTGTATTCTTTCTCATACGAAATAATTACAAATAAAAGGCTATAAAGTCAAGGGCATTTATAAATACCCCCAACCTTTAATGGGTAAAATAACTTGTGCGATAAAACAGATAACTAATAATTTAGAAATCAAATATCAAAATGTAAAATTACAAATCAAAGTTCAAAAATCTAAGATCCAACACTCCCCCCGAAATAGCGATCGAACCGCAAAGGTCATAAATATCTTTTAGTTTTTAAATTTTGGGGTATAAATAATTTTACATTTTCATTTGTCATTTTGATTTTTGATATTTAATTTTCCGCCAAGACCAAATCCGATAAAGGACCCATAACAATTAACTCGAAACACTATATATTTTAAGTACAAATAGGGTCTATTACGCTTGACATATGATTATAGTTTAATAACATTGTCTTGAGCATATTCGAGTAAAAATAATGTTTAAAAATAGAGAAGGAGTAGTATATGGATGAAATAAAGATTATGCCGTGTCTTGACATGAAAGACGGTCGAGTTGTCAAAGGTGTTCATTTTGTTGATTTAAAAGAAGCAGGGGATCCAGTCGAGAACGCTGCGTTTTACCAAAAAGAAGGTGCGGATGAGCTCGCCATGCTGGATATAGCAGCAACGCTGGAGAATAGAAAAACGAGACTGGAATGGGTTAAAAACGTATCTTCCGTTATCGATATACCTCTCACCGTCGGGGGTGGAATTTCTACGCTGGAAGATATAGAACTGGTCATTTCCGCCGGCGCAGACAAGATTTCCATGAATAGCGCGGCAGTAAAAAATCCAAATTTGGTTAATGATGCGGTTTCCGCTTTCGGCTCAGAAAAGATAACAATAGCAATTGACGGCAGAAGAAACAACGAAATGTCTTCAGGATTTGAGGTAGTAGTTGCAGGAGGCACAAAACCCGTAGGAAAAGATGCTGTAGAGTGGGCAAAACAGTGTGAAGAATTGGGGGCAGGAGTTATTCTGCCCACAAGTATGGATGGGGATGGGACAAAATCCGGGTATGATATAGAGTTTACCAGAGCAATTTCCAACGCAGTCAGTCTGCCGGTAATCGCTTCAGGAGGCGCGGGAACTCTCGAACATTTTTACCAGGGAGTAGCAGAAGGAGGAGCCAGTATTCTTTTAGCTGCTTCGGTTTTTCACTTCCGTATTTTGAGCATCGAGGAAGTTAAAAAATATTTGAGGGAAAAAGGCCTGAATGTAAAACTATAACAAAATTGAAAAATTAAATATCAAAATAGAAAATTGATTAATAATATATAATATATGGATATTGTTTCTTTCAACGTGAATGGTCTTCGCGCGATATTAAAAAAAAAGTTCAGTCAATGGTTTGAAAGTTTTAAACCCGACGTTCTCTGCTTACAGGAGATAAAAGCGGATAAAACTCAGATAAATTTAGATGAATTTCTTGAACTCAAAGACTATAATATTTATTGGAATTCTGCAGAAAGAAAAGGGTACAGCGGGGTTTTGGTCCTGTCAAAAGAAAAGCCGGAAGACGTCGGCTTCGGCATTGGGTTGGAAAAATTTGATAATGAAGGTAGGCTAATTCGGCTGAAATATCCTTACTTTACTTTGTTTAACGTTTATTTCCCAAACGGGAAAAGCAGTGAAGAGCGTTTTAAATTTAAACTTGACTATTATGATGCATTTTTGGAATTATGCGAGCAGCTTAAAGATAACGGCGAAGAACTTATAATTACAGGAGACTTCAACACCGCCCACAGAGAGATAGATCTTGCAAACCCAAAAGAAAACGAAAAATATTCGGGCTTCTTGCCTGTTGAACGAGAATGGCTTGATAAGTTATTGGAAAAAGGGTACATAGATACATTCAGACATTTTTATCCGGACGCGACCGGAATGTATACGTGGTGGACTTACAGGTTCAATGCCAGAAAAAAAAATATCGGGTGGAGGATAGATTATTTCTTTGTTACAGAGGGGTTAATCGATAGAATTGAGAAGTCGGTCATTCTTTCGGACGTATATGGTTCCGACCACGCTCCTATTCTTCTCCGAATAAAATAATATCTCAAAACTCGCAATGACAAATTTTTTTCGTGTATTTTTTTAAACATATATTAATAGGGTAGTGGGTTTAGTGTATTTCGTGTGTTTCGTGGTTAAATAAAATTTTCTTCCGCGAGCTCTGCATCTTTGCGGTAAGAAAAAAAACGGGTAATTCAGAAATTACCCGTTTTGTAATATGAAACAAATTCCTTACTATTTTTTACCCAATTTTCCTATAATGACCAATATATAGATAGCGGAGAGTCCCACCAACGCGTATACGATTTTTATTAATATGTCGACTCGGAATATAAGTGGAACTAAGTTGATATTAAATAATGCAAGCCCCCAATTTAATCCGCCAACGATCAATAGAATCAGGGCAATAAGGTCGATAATACTTAATTTTTTCATATTACACCTCCTTTTTCCTTTAATAATATAAAAAAATCTAATCAAATGTCAAGGGTTAGGAATTTATTCTATAAATACTTCTCATATCTCGTACTTTGTTCCCGGTACCTCAGGCATATCAACATTATATCCCATTTCCTTTAGACTAACACCAAGAGGCTCCATCTGCTCTTCTTCTCCGTGAACCAGGAAAATTCGCTCGGGAGAAACTTTCTCTACGAAAGACATAAGGTCGTTTCTATCAGCATGAGCGCTGAATTCATTAAGAACAACAACCTCTGCCTTTCTTTCATAAGGCTGTCCGAAAATATTCACTACTTCCTGTTTTTCTACAAGTTTCCTGCCAAGCGTGTTTTTTGCCTGATAACCCACAATGAGTATTATATTTCTCTCGTCTTCAATATTGTTTTTTAAATGATGTAGTATTCTTCCGTGCTCACACATTCCGGAAGCAGAGATTATAATAAGAGGTCCTTCTTTTGTATTTAATTCTTTCGATTGTTCCACATCCTTTATGTAATTTATTTTTCCGTAATTAAAGATATGATTTTCTGCGAGCATTTTATATGCTTCCTTGTCAAAATATTCCGGATGTTTCATAAATACACTCGTTATCTCAACAGTAAGAGGAGAGTCGACATAAATAGGTGTTTCAGGTATTTTGCCATCTATGATTAGTGAGTTTATGGCATAAATTACCTCCTGAGCTCTTTCCAATGCGAATGAAGGAATTATAACTTTACTTTTTCTGGTTATAGCTCTTTTTAAAATTTCTTCAAGGTCTTTTTTTGCATTTTCTATATCTCTATGCAATCTATTGCCGTATGTGCTTTCCATAATAAGAATGTCTACCTTTCCCGGGATTTTTGGGTCTCTTATTATAGGAAGGTTGCTTCTGCCAAGATCCCCGGTAAACAAAATTCTTTTACCCTCTGATTCCATTAAAATTTCAGCGGAACCCAATATATGACCGGCATCCAGAAACTCGAAACTGATGCCTCTCTTATGCTTATTTTCGTAAACTTTAGGTTTAAAAAGGTTAAGTGACTCTTTAGCATCCTCTACAGTGTATAGAGGTTCTATTGGGTCTTCTCCTTTTTTTATTATTTTCTTATTAATATATTCGGCGTCTCTTTCGTGGATAGATGCCGAATCTAGAAGGAGATATTTGAGTAAATCAATAGTTGCGGGGGTTGTGTAGATATCCTCCGAAAATCCATTCTTCACGAGATTTGGTATATTACCTGAATGGTCAATGTGCGCGTGCGAAAGAAGCATGTAATCAATATCCTTGAGATCGAACATAAATTCTCTGTTTCTCTTTTCCGATTCTTTTCGTCTTCCCTGGAAAAGACCGCATTCAACCAGTATTTTAGTACCATTAGAGATTAGTAAAAACTTACTTCCCGTAACCTCTTTCGTCGCCCCATAAAATTCTATTTTCACCTTGACCTCCTCAATAGTCTATTATCTCTATTGAGAATATATAATTTAACAAAAATATCAAGGGCTAATTTATACTTACACAGTACTATAATCCTGTCTTTTGGATTTTTGATAAAACATCTCGTCTTATTTATTTTACATAAGAAATTAAATATTAAAATTTAAAAAGCAAAATTACAAATAAAAATGTAAAGATTAAAAAAGAAAGGAAGCAGATTAGCGCAGATTTGAATAGATTTTTTATTTGTTGTTTTTTTAATTTATTTTTGAACTTTGATTTGTATTTTTCCATTTTGATATTTGATCTTTAATTTTTGGGGGGTTTTTGGGTGTCATGTGGAAATATGGGCGCTTGACAAAGGAACGAAGGCGACTATATTTTTGTTTTGGAGAATTCGCGAATGAATACAATCAAATTAGGACTTCCAAAAGGCAGTCTAAATAGCAGGGATAGAGGTAATACGTATCAATTACTAATCGATTCCGGTTACGATATAAGAGGATACGACCCGGGAGATGAATCCGACAGAAAATTAAAATTTTTGAACGACCCGGAAATTGAAGTTTATCTTGTCCGACCTCAGAGTGCCCCGGTCGAACTTAACAAGGGCTTTTTAGATATTGCGATAGTCGGCGATGATTGGGTCACGGAAGAGAGTATAGCCAATTCCCAAAATAATATTTTCAAAATTGGTGATCTGGAATACGGAAAAACAAGAATTGTTGCAGCTATTCCAAATAATCTTCCTTTTGAATCTTTTGGAGATTTCTTCCACGAAAAAAGAAAAAAACCAATTCTATGCTTTACTGAGTATATTAACATTACAAAAGATTTTATCGTAAAAAATGAAGCCTACATTTCGAATTATGGAGCAAAAAATCCCCTGGTCCAGATCAGGGGACTTATTGAAGGAGAAAATGAGAAGGTCCAAATTATAAGTTCCGATGGAGTAACAGAAGGTTACATCGCGAAAGGAGCGGATATTATAGTAGATAACACACAAAGCGGAAAAACACTAAAAGAATATGGCTTAAAAGAAATTGAAGAAATCATGCACTCTAGCGCTGGTCTTTATGGAGGTCCTACTTGCGACGAATGGAAGAAGAAAAAAGCAGAAGATATATATCAGCAGTTATACGGCGCAGTAACGGCAAGGAGATATTTCGACGTTAAGTTTAACGTCAACAATAACAACATAGAAAAAGTCAGGAATTACCTGATTACGGAAAAATTATGCGCTGACGAACCGACAATAATCGAGGGAAAAAAGTATTCGCAGGTTAATATTCTGATATTAAAAGAAAGATTTCCCCTGGTTTTAAGCTCCTTGAAAAAAGACTATAACATTTCAGCAATAGTCAGAAACGAAATAAAACAATTCGTTAAATAATTGCAGCTCTTCGTAAATTAGTGGCGCAATACATAATCTGAGTTTTAACGTTTTAGAATTATCATCTTGGATAAGTTTTTTTCTGACTCAAGGGTAAGGTAAAAGAGTACAAATAATTTGCAATTTAACTCTTGACAAACTAACAGGGTATTTATATAATAAATAACAGAGTGAAAAGGCTTTTTGATACGTTTATTACAAGAACGTGCCAAAAGAGTAAGAAATTATTAGAAGATAGTTTGTAGTGCCCGAATTTAGGTTTAGGTTAAATGTAAAGGAGGTAAAGTTGAGAAAGCTGTTAGCATTTTTGTTTATCTTTGTTTTTGTCTTATCTCTGAAAATACAGGCGAAAGATGCGTTTAGTTTCGAACCCTATGAGTACGCTGATAGTGTTCTTCCCTCAACAGATTATGAAGGTATGGAACCCTTTATAACAGGCTACAGAGACAGTAAACCTGAAGATTTTTCAATTGTTGAGGGTAAAAAATGGTGGCATGGTACTCATTCGATCCAGATGTGTATGACTCATACAGGTACAAGGTGGAATATCATGGCTAAGAACGCGGTTATAGGTTCTCAGCCTGAGAACCGGGATACATCTTTTTTGATTGGTGTAGAAAATAGAGATACGATGTATTATTATGTTTATATTCCCCAGGGCTGTCCTATTGACAGTATCTTTATCTTCGTAAGAAACCAAGATTGGGCGCATGATGGACATACGACTTACTACCCCCGAAATTTACGTTTTGGTAGGTGGAATGAATTAAAAGATGGGATTTCGGATGATTTCGAGATCACGACTGGAATCATACAAAGCGATTTCGAAATACATACAAACCCAGAAGTGAATCCGCCAGCTTGTACACTGTACTTTGACGCTATCAGCTCAAAAGGAAGAGTACCCAGTAAATACTGCGATACCACCGGCCAGGCAGGAATTAAAATACCGGAACTGGGTAACGGAGTTAGCGTTTCCAAGGGCTCGATTAACTGCGTGGAGTATGCGATTAGCTCCAGTGCACCGGTAATCGTACAGGTCTTCGATCTAACCGGTCGAAAGCAATTAGAAATACCTGTCGGTATGCAATCTGCCGGCACCTACAGCATTCCTCTGGATTTAGCTGCCGGCGTTTATATAAGTAGAGTTGCTACCATTACAGGAGAAGCAACCGGCAAAACTATCTGTATTAATAAGTAAAGCATCTCTCTACCTTGTGCTGCAAGATAAGGATGATTTGTGTACGAAATAGGATAAACTTACGATAAAGAGTTTATTGCCAAAACAAAAAAGGGCGTTATATAACGCCCTTTTTCTTTATAAGCAGACTCGATGGTTATAGGTTAATCAGTCTGAATAGTATATGTTAAGATACAGCTCACACCGGCAGTCTGTTCTTCATCACCGTCTAAAGTCACTCTATAATCCTGATTGAGGGACTGCCATCCTCCAGTATTACCGCTTCCGTTCGCAAGGGTATCAGGTGCGGCTGATGTATTAAACGCATCCCATGAAGCCATTCCGGCAGGACTATGCTCTATGTCTGAAAGTAACACACCGCTTCCCGGGTCTGCGCTTCCGTAAACTGTAAGAACCCAATTAACAGGACTACCAGTTGGGGAACCAGCCACCATATATTCTAACTGCTGATAAGGCGACGCGGCTGGGGTTGTCGGATAATATTGCTCCGGATAAAGAGCGGGTGGGTAAACGGGATTAGCCGGATTTAGCGTTATATTTCCAAAATCCCACTCAGCATCGTTGTTCACATATATTCCAACAGCTGTCGGAATGATAAAAGTAAGAGTCACATCCATAGATCGAGGACTTGGACCCGTTTCACGCCCCTGAGCAAAAAACATTAGAGGAAAAATTAAAGCCAGAAGAATTGATTTTCTCATTATCACCTCCCTTTAAAAGGTATTAATCCAGACATAACATCAATAACCACCTTCTGCCAAATTACCAAAGAGCTATTTACTAACCTACAACTTTCATTCCATAAGATAAGTGGTTGATTAACAAACTCTTAATTTGTAAAGCATCTCGCAAAATGCAATTTTTTTTGCATAAAGCTAAATTTTTTCCTTTAGTAAATAATATTTTACGGAACCGAACAATTTGTATTATTAACCACAAAGACCGCAAAGGACTCAAAGCCAAACCACACCCTACTTTTATAATTGTGTTTTCCACCTAAATCATCGAAGAATTTAGATAGGAGCTACATAATTTTTAAAATAAAAAAATAAAATCTTTGTGCTCTTCGTGTACTTTGTGGTTCAATATCGCTTATGATATTCGCTTCAGATTCTCGACTAATTTATTGTATTTATTACCAAGTCTTTCTTTTTTTTCTCTAACTTTCTCAACAATTTCCGCCGGTGCCTTATCTAAGAAATCCCTTCGAGAAAGTTGTTTTTCGGTCCTTTCAATAAAACCTTCAAGTTCGCTAATTTCTTTCCTTAGTCTATCTTTCTCTTTATCAATGTCAATTATTCCTTCAAATGGAACATATACATCTATTCCTTCTAAATGGAAAAAGGCAGAGTTAGCAACTTTTTTCCCCGTTTTAAGTTCTTCAATCCCGCCTAGCCTGAATATCCATTCGGTCTGCCCCTTAATTAAATCCAGAATATTATCTTCACAATTAACAATGATTTTTAGCTTCAAATCCGGAGGTAGATTGAATTCTCCTCTGATATTCCGTATATTGGCAACGAAATTATGTAAGAACTCCATCTCTTCTTCCAATTCTAAATTTCTGTAGTGTTCATCATAAAACGGCCATTTTGAATCGATAAGGATATCGGTCGTATAAGGTAACATTCCATAAACTTCCTCGGTTATATGAGGAATAAAAGGATGCATAAGTCTGAGATATCGCTCGAAAGCCCACAGAGCAACTGAAACGGCATTCCTCCTTTCATCTTTATCACCTGAGTAGATACGAGGTTTTATCATTTCCAGGTACCAATCACAAAACTCATCCCAGAAATGCGAAGATAGCAACCTGCTTGCTTCACTTATTTTAAAAGAATCAACCTGCTCTTCAATATCTCTAAGAAGGCCCATAACCCTCGATATAATCCATTCATCCATTTTAGTAAGGCGAATACCTTCGATACTTCCCACATCGTTTTCCTTGCAATTCATCATCAAAAAGCGAGTAACATTCCATATTTTATTGAGAAAATTTCTTCCCTGCTCAATACTATCTTCTTTATATACTACATCTTTACCTTCAGGTGTAATCCGCAGAATTCCTATACGAAGAGCATCAGCTCCATAATTTGCAATTAAATCAAGTGGGTCCGGAGAATTACCTAAAGATTTAGAAAAAGCTCTACGGCGTGAATCACGAATCATACCGGTAAAATATACTTTATTGAAAGGAACTTCTCCCATAAATTCAAGAGAAGCCATAATCATCCTTGCAACCCATAAAAAGATTATATCCCATGCTGTAACTAATGTTGTGGAAGGGAAAAACACTTCTAATTCTTTAGTCTTATTTGGCCAGCCAAACGGAGCGAAAGGCCACAACCAGGAAGAAAACCAAGTATCAAGAACGTCTTCTTCCTGATGAATATCTTTACTTCCACATTTAGAACATTCTAAAGGAGCCTTTCGACTAACCATAATTTCCTGACAATTCTCGCAATAATAAACAGGCATCCGGTGCCCCCACCAAAGCTGTCTTGAAATTACCCAGGGACGAATATTGTCAAGCCAATGGTTATAAACTTTTTCCCATCTGGGAAGATAAAACTTTACCTCACCGTCCAGAGCAGCCTTCTTCGCCTTTCTTGCCATTTCATCCATTTTAACAAACCACTGTTTTGATATGTAAGGCTCGAGAACCGTATTACAACGCACACAATGTCCCACAGAATGCAAGTGATCCTCAATTTTTTTCAGAAGTCCCTTGCTTTTTAGATCTTCTATTACTTTCTCTCTCGCCTCATAGCGATCCATTCCTTTATATCTGCCGCCATTATCATTAATATTCCCTTTACTATCGAGAATATTTATTGATGGAAGATCATGCCTTCCACCTATCTCGAAATCGTCCGGATCATGAGCCGGTGTTATTTTAACCACCCCCGTCCCAAAATCTTTTTCAACTTTAGCATCGGAAATCACGGGAATTTCCCTATCCATCAGAGGTAGAATAACTTTTTTCCCAATAATATTTTTATATCTTTCATCATCAGGGTGAACTGCTACAGCAGTATCTCCTAACATTGTCTCCGGACGGGTCGTAGCTACCTGTAATTCCCCACCCTCTTTTAAAGGATAATCAATATAGTAAAGTTTCCCTTCTGTTTCCTTATTTTCAACCTCCTCATTCGAAATAACTGTTTCGCAACGGGGACAGTAATTAACTATATACTCATCTCTATAAATGTAACCTTTCTCATACAATTTTACAAAAGCCTCTTCAACCGCCCTGGAAAAATCTTCATCTAAAGTAAACGTTTCTCTACTCCAATCACAACCAAGACCGAGAACTTTCATTTGTGAGACAATCCTGCTATGGTAATCACCCTTCCATTTCCAAACCTCTTCGACGAATTTTTCTCTTCCCAGATCAAACCTTGTGAGATTGTCTTTAGCTAATTTTCTTTCTACAACATTCTGAGTAGCTATTCCGGCGTGATCTGTTCCTGGAAGCCATAAGACTTCGAATCCTTGCATTTTATGAATACGTATAAAAATATCCTGTATTGTCATGTTAAGCACATGCCCTAGGTGCAAAATTCCAGTAACGTTAGGCGGAGGAAGTAAAATTATATAAAGAGGCTTTTCAGTCTCAGAATTTGCTACAAAAGTTCCGGACTCTTCCCATTTTTTTCTCCATTTTTCCTCGATTGGACCCGGAGTATACTTCTTAGGAAGTTCCAAAATTACCTCCTATTCTCCGGGATGACTTCATAAAGCACTCTTTCTTCTCTCACTTTACTATCAAAAAAGCTAACTCCTTTCTTTACACTTACGGACTCTTGAGGAACTTCTATTCTTTCTTTTTGACCTATATCATCCAGCAAATAATCTATTCTTTGCAAGGAAACTTTGTAATCACTTATAACGTAATTACCAGAGAGACCTCTCACCCATCGAATAACCTCTTCAATTAGTTTCTTTTGTAGGGAAAGATAAGAAGACTTTTCAATTTTTTCTTCATTACCTACCGACTGAAAAGAACCAACGTTGAGTAAGAAACTAAACATTGTAGAAGCACCTATAAGTATAACCGACCGGTCTGGGTGATGAACTGTAGAATACATATTGGCTCTGCGAATAAGATTACCCGTAAGATCAAGCCGCCCCAGTACATTTTTCCCCAAATAAACGTCTTCTCCAGGTTTTCCTGAAGCGATCCCTATACCTATCTGAAATATCTTTCTATACTCAGGAGGTAATCGTTCATAAGTAATCCCTCCAAAATCTATACCCTTAACATCAAAATCCCTAAACCATTCCTGATACCTGTTTAGATTTTTTCTGACAAATCTTTCTGAGTACTCGAGCATTTTACTGGCACATCTAATAGCCCGGCTCGCCGCATCAAGAGAAGCCTTAAGCTCAATTCTATCAACTTCTGACTTTTCCTTATCATTTCCTGACGTCGAAATCTGCATTAAATTGAAATCACTACTTTCCTCTGAAAATAAAACAATCCCTCCATCTCCAGTATCTTTCACGAAGAAACCATTTGTATCTTCCACCGCCTTCAATAATTCTACTTGAAATTCGTTTCGTATTTGATCTTCCATCTCAGCATTTAGTAATTTATCACCCATTATAGAAGAACCCCTAATATCGTATACCATTACTGAAACGGTCTTCAAATAATCTTTAACTATACTTTCCGATCTCGAGAGTTTCCTCTCAATTTCAGGAATAAAATACACAGCCGGTTGATCGCTCTTTCGAGCAAGAAGACCTATCCAGTGGGCTTCTTCTAAAGAATCATTCTCGGTTTCGGGAAATATTTTGACCATTTCCTCAAAAATGAGTTCTCCGATAGTTGGCAAAAACACCTGATCATAAGTTTTAATGAACCAATCTATAATGCTATCAAAATCTGTTTTTCTACCCAATAGACTGCGCGATAAAAAAGAGTCGGGCGCACTGCTTAATTTCTCGTTTAATGCCACTGTTGCCCTATTGATGTTCTTTCTTATCTTCTCACCCAAACTCGGATCAAAAAATCTAAGAATGCCGGGAACACTTACCTTCTCCTCAACTTCTGTAAAATTCTTAGCCCGTAAAAGTTGAGAATTTAAAGCTCTTACCTTAGCTTCTCCGCTATTTATATACTTTACTATTTCATTTAGATACTGTTGGATTTCTTTAACACTTAAATCGTTTACTTCTTCAAAAATCTCCTTCAATTTCTTGGAAGCATTTTCTTTGATCAAATCCTGTGTAAATTTCATTTTTTCTTTTATGTCTGTATAATCTATACGTTGAACTTCAATTTTAATGGGATTAATAAAACAATCAGCGAATATTTTAGCAACATCACAGAAGAAATCACCAGCCTCTACAAAATCCGAAAAATCTTCTATTTTTATTCCAGATAACGATACTGGTAGCAAAAGCGATTTTTCCGTAAAACGAACAATACTGCTTCTTGAGGCCTTTTTGCGAAGCTCTCGTTTGCTGAAAAATTGCAACGAGAGACCCACTTTTTTATGAATCGGGATAGCACTCTTTGAAGGCATCTGAATTTTCAACCACCTCTTTAGAGCGAATCCAATCAAGACGGGAGAGATTCCCGCTTTTACACCTTCATCAAAGATTTTGTTCAGAGTCTGAATGAATTCATCCAATTGGACCGTCAGATACTTTTTCTCTCCCTCCGACAGAAAAGATTTCATTGATTTTAAACCTTTTTTCAATTCGGACTGAATTTTTTCAGAAAAAACGATATAAGTTAATGAATCACAACTACCTAAAAAATCGACCTCAGAAGGAGTAAAAATCCCAAGTAAAGAATCTTTTAGTAAATTAAAATAAGATTTCTTACCAAAACTTCTTCTAAGAGTTTCGGCGTAATTTGATTCTTCTTCCGCTTTTCTTTCTAAAGAAGAAATCTTCTCATTTAACACAGTCTAAACTTATACAAACTCTACTATACTTTCTACAGTACCATCCCCT
>CAYRCN010000010.1:0-18107 GCA_964422805.1 uncultured bacterium
TCGGATAAAACTAAACATTTAATACTCGCCGGCGAAGGTGCTACTCTTTTTGCAAAGAATAGGGGGTTTAAGAATTATGATCCTCTGACTGACGAAATGAAGAAATTATTTAAGGAAAAAAGTAATTGTGATTCCGAAGAAATAGAGAAGTTGCAGAATCTCTATTCCAACGAGACGGTTGGGGCAATAGCTATAGATGGTTTTGATAGTATAGCTGCTGCACTTTCTACAGGAGGTATCATTTTTCATCTTCCCGGCAGAGTCAGTGATGTCCCGATACTCGGTGGGGGTGTTTACGCTTCAAATAGAGGTGCTACTACAATTACCGGTAAAGGTGAAGTCATTGTTAAAGAAATGATTGCCAGAAAAGTCGATGAATATTTGACTGACCATAGTGCTGAGGAGGCGGCAAAAGATATAATTCAAGAGTTCGAGATAGATTTTGGCATAATAGTGGTAGACCAGGATTGTAAGGTCGGGATAGCTTACAATACTGAGTCTATGAGCTGGGGTATTAAAACTCAGGATTATAAAGAAGTACAGCCAGAATGATTTTTTTATTTTTTTCTTTATTTATTTATGATGTAGATTTTCAGGCTTATAAGCGTTACTCTGTTTATGTCAATGACTTGAATCTTTCAATAGGAAATAGAGGTAAATGGTTATTTTCGGAGCTCGAAGGAGGCATTGGTCTTGATTATACTTCTTCGGGATTTGATATAGGTTTTTCCGATTTGTTTATTAGAGCCGGGGCAAATAGGTATGTTCGAATGTTTAATGTGAGCCTTTTCCCCGTTTTGCATCGTCCCGGAAGATGTAAAGAAGGGGAGGTGCGCGATTTTTCTATTAGGCAGCCGGGGTTTGGATTTGGGGCTAGGTTAGGAACGGAGATTTTATGGTTCTCTATCGATTCCGATTTTGAGTATATAGAACATTTGTCTAATCCTTCTACAGAACATTTTTTATTTGATTCGGAGATTAAATTTAATCCCGATACTTTGACATTTGCCTTGGATCTTAAATTAGAAAGATTTGTAATGATCGGTCAGGATCCAATTAGTTCGATTTATATAAAGCCGAAAATTATTCTTTCCCGATGGAGGAATTTTTCTTTGAATTTTGGTTTCTCTTTTCGTGTTTCCGGCAAAACGGATAAGACGTCTGATAATATCGGATTAACTGAGTTAGGAGTTAATGCAGGGTACTATGGGTCTCCTTCGTGGAAAATTTGTTTTGGACTTTCCTCCGCTGAATTTCATAGAAAAACCAGAAAGCTCTTTCCCTTTAGGATTTTTCTTGTCGACGAGGAGGGTAATCCTACCTCCGGGCTTTTATCCCTTGCTGATTCAGGTAGCTTTCAAATAGGTGATGGGGAAATTAATTTTGATTTACCGCCGGGCATATATCCATTGTCGGTTTTTTCGGAGGATTGTCTACCTACCGATACGGTAATTGTGCTTAAGGAGGAAACAGACGTGCTTCTGCAGATGCGTAGAAAGCCGGATTTCAATATAGTCGAGGGTAAAGTTGTTGACGTTGTATCCGGGAAGCCGCTTTATGCAGAGATTTTTATTGAGAATTCTATTAACTACGAAACAAATAGTGATCCGGGAACCGGAGTTTATCGGGCATATCTTACTTCGGGAGATTATGTAATTAGAGTTACTTCTAAAGGATATTATCCTTCTACTTCTCTTATTGAAGTTAAACCCGGTAAGATTAAAGAATTGAATTTTGAACTTTTTCCAGTTAAAAAGGAGAAAAAATGAAATTTGGAGGTCGCTTTAAGAGAGCAGAATATAAGCCGAGATCCCCTTTTTATTTAATATTTCTATTGGTGTTGGTAATAGCAATTATGCTATTTTTAAGGTTTTTCAGAGGATAATAAAAGAAAGAAATATCAGGTATTTTTCAGCGCGTAATTGAGATGTAAAAAATTTTTTTATTTTTTACGGAACGAATCCAGAGTAGATCAGTCTAATATCTTAAAAGTATTATCAGAAGGAGGAGTAAATGATAAAATTTAAGAGCTTAGTAAGTTTTATAGTAGTTTTTCTTTTATTTTTTTCTATTTTTTCTGTATTGTCTTTAAATGCTCAGAAGCCCGATGCAGCTAAAGAATCAAGTGAAGTCAAAATCAGCTGGGAAGAATTTAAGAAGCTTTTAAAGATGGATACGGATGAAATTAAGCTTTCATGGGACGAATTCAAAAAGCTTTTAGCACAGACAGGTCAGGATGTGAAAATCGAATATAACATTGAGAACGGGATGGTTGTACTCACGAGAGAGCAGTTTAAAGAGTTACTTCGTAAGATGAAAAAACCTGATGTTCCTCCGATTGTCCCTCCGGGAGATTACCTTATAACGAAGGCGGAATATAATGGGGTTATGGCGCAAAGCAGCACTACTTTTGATGTTACGTTTGATCTTGAAATATTTAAAAAAGAGAGAACGAACTATCCTAAAATCCAGCTTATGCCTCAAAATGTTGCACTCAGGGATGTAAAATTAGACGGTAGCAACGCTCTCGTTATGGTTGAAAATGGATGGTATGTACTAACCACCGATAAAATTGGTCAACATAAGGTAACGCTTTCGTTTTCAGTTCAAACCGAACTTGATAAAGGTACTGATGTTTTAAATCTGACTATTCCGAGAACCGCGATTACATTATTCGATATCGATATTCCAGTTACTGACGCCAGGGTAGAAATACCTCAGGCTAAATATATGACTGTTACAAAGAGAGGTATTTATTCGAATGTGAAGGCTGTTCTTTCTACAACATCCAACGTTGCATTAAAGCTGCATCGAACTGTCGTGAAAGAGAAGAAGAAGGTTCCTGCTAAGATTTATACTGAAGCGATGAATTTACTTTCCGTTGAGGATAATGCTCTGCGAGTTACAACTAATTTCAAACTTAATGTTCTCCAGAATTCAATTTCCAGTGTACAGTTATATGTACCTCGTGACTACAGTGTTTTATACGTTAGAGGAGAGAATTATCAGGAAATAAGGGACTGGAGCACGAAGGAAGTCGAAAACAGGGAAGTTCTAAGCATTCCTTTCGGAGGAGAAAAAGAAGGCTCTATTGTATTTACGGTCGTGGCAGAAAAGATTCTTACAGGAGAGAGTAATGAGATCAAATTCGATGGTTTTCAGGTAGTAAACTCCGTTAGAGAAACAGGATTTCTTGGGATTGAGAAGAAAAGCGCGGCTGAAGCTGAGATTATAGAAAATGAAGATATCGATATTGTGGATATACAGGAATTACCAATGGAGCTTGTAAATATGTCCACAAGACCGTTAATTCTGGGTTTGCGATATCTCAGGCACCCATTTTCGCTAACTCTTAAGGTTACAAAACATGAGGAACTCCCAATGGTTAATACGGTTATCGATAACGCCAGTGTTGTTTCGGTCTTACTGGCAGAAGGTAAAGTTGTAAGCAGGGTTATTTATACTATGCGAAATACTGGTAAGCAATTTTTGGAGTTAAGCTTACCCGAAGGGGCAGAAATCTGGAGCCTTTATGTTGATGGTAAGAGAGAGATACCTTCTAAAAATAAAGATGGGAAGTTTATGATACCTCTTGTCCGGTCGAGGGTAGCGGGTGAAAGTATGGAGTCATTTGACGTGGAAGTTCTCTATTATCATAAAAACAATTCGCTGCCTCTTGTCGGTTCAAAAAAACTTTTATTCCCCAAGGCTGATGTTGTAATAAGTAAAATGTTGTGGTCATGTTACCTTCCTTTAGAATATCACTACCTCCATTTTGGTGGGAATGTCGAAAAAGAAGATATTGCAACAGGAATCCGTCCTTTATTGAGTGGTGGAAGAGTTTTTACCTACGAAAAGGTTCGCGGATACGAGCAGGCTCTCGAGAATTGGGAGGAAGCGGAACAGATCGAAGATGAAAAAGTACAAAAAACACAGAGGATGCTTAAGAGTAATTTTAGATTGAGTTCGGCGAATGAGCAAGCAGATATAATGAATCAGGTCAGACAAGAAATCGGCTTTGCTGAAAATATAAAAAGGGAGAGAGATAGAGGGGTGACCGATGTGGCACTCTTTAAGATAGAAGTGCCCACTTCCGGAAAACTTTATCGTTTCGCAAAAACAGTCGTTGAAGATGAGCAGCTGTATTTGAATTTTCAGTATACAAGAAGATGGATTTATTCTTTGGTTAAAGCTCTTTTCTTTTTCATAATTCTTATTGTTATTTATCGTCTTAGATTTAAAATAAGTGCTCTCTTTATCGAATTGAGGAATTGGGCTAACTCCAAAAAAGATTTCTGGACGAAAGTAAAGACTCCCGAGGGTATTAAAGTTCTTTCGCTTTTGGGTGCTTTTTTCTTTTTCTTTATATCTAAATTCCTTTTTGTCGTTTTTGTTCTTATTTTTCTATTTGTATGGCTTAAACCCGAATTGATCAAAAAAGAAACAAAACCCACGACTCGAAAGAAAAGAGGCGCAAAGAGAAGTAAGAAAGCCAAAGGGGAATAGGGGTGTAATTATGAGAAGAAAAAGAACTGTAAATTATATTTTCTCGATTGGCTTTTACCTGCTTTTATTGTTTTCCTTCTTTAGTTTTACTCTCAAAGCTGATAATTCTGTTGATTCAAAAATAACCATTGATTGGAAAGAATTCCGTTCTCTTTTGAAGCTTGATGTTGATGAGATAAGACTTTCCTGGGATGAATTTTCAAGGTTAATGGAGCAAACTGGTGCAAGGTATGAACCGGAGTATAAAGTTAATAATGGCAACGTTGTTCTTACGAGGGAAGAATTCAAAAAACTTATAGATAATATGAAACCGCCGGCAGGAGATGAACTTATGCCTCCAGCCGACTATATTTTAACGAAATCAACATACAATGGAGTAATGGGTCGTGAGAGTACCACTTTTACCGCTGTTTTGAATCTGGAAATATTCGATAGAGCTAAAGAGACCTATCTGAAGATTCCCCTTTTTCAGGAAGGTTTAGCTATTTCGGAAGTTCTGCTTGACGGCAGACCTGCTTCGGTAATAACAGAAGGGGGCTGGCATTATCTTTCTACCGATGATGTCGGGCGACATTCAGTCAGCGTGAGATTTTCTATTGAATCTTCTCTGGATAAAGGAATTCCTGGTTTGAATTTTACTATTCCGGGGGCGCCTATTACTTATATAAGTCTCGATATTCCAAGAGCTGATCTTGAAATTAGTATACAAAATGCTCAGGAGGTCAGAAAGACCGAGGCGAAAGACCATACTATAGTTAGAGGATATTTGCCTTCTACTTCCTATGTGTCGATTTCATGGAAGAGTGAAGATAAAAAAATCAAGAGAGGTCCTGCTAGAATATACTCTGAAGTTTTTAATCTTCTTTCTATTGAAGCGGACGCAATCAGTGTGACTACTGTTTTTGAGTTAAATATAATGCAGAATACGATTAATGTACTTACGCTTGCTATTCCTTCCGATTATCAGGTTATTGATGTGAGTGGTGGAGGTTTGGCAGGATGGAGCGTTAGGGAAGAGGGAGGAGGGCAATTACTAGATATATCTTTTGAATATCCTTTCGAAGGTTCGAAGGCATTGACTGTTAAATCGGAGAAATTACTCGCGGAAGAAACGATTGTTGCGAATTTTGAAGGTTTTGAAGTTTTGGCAGCTATGAGGGAATCCGGTTATGTCGCCGGAGAGGTAAAGAGTGATGCCGAGGCTGAAGTTCAGGAATTTAATAATATCGAAAGAATCGATTTTCAAAAAATACCCTATCAGTTGAGCAACCTTTCGGCAAGACCTATTCTTTTCGCTTTTAGATATGTAAGGCATCCTTTCAATATGGTAGTTCGTATTACTAAATATGAAAAGGAGGAGGCACTTACTTCTTTTATCGATCTGGCAAAAGGGATTACCTTCTTCATGGAAGACGGCAAAATGGTGCATCAAGTTACATTTACTATGCAAAATCTGTGGGATCAATTTCTTAAGATAAGCTTACCTACCGATGCGAGTATCTGGAGTGTTTATGTTAACGGTAAAAGAGAAAAGGCTTCAAAAGGAGATGACGGCAGAGTTTTAATTCCTCTTGCGAGGTCGGAAAGAGGGTACGATGGCTCGCTTACGCCTTTTGATATTGAGCTTATTTATACGGAAGGAGTAGAAGGTTTTAATCTGCTGGGGAAAAAGAAAAACTACTTTCCGGCTACTGATATTTTAATCAATAAAGCAGAATGGACTCTTTATTTGCCGGTCAATTATGATTATATAAGTTTTGGAGGGAATCTTAACCCAGTGGTCGAAGAAATTATTCCCCTGAGCCAGACTGAGATTGAATTGAAAGAACTTCCGGAAGAAGAAATAGATGAAATAGAATTTGATGATAAGTCTGCCGGGGTTACTGTGACTGCGGTTTCTAAAAAAGCTTATGATTTGGTTTCAACTAGGCAGGCAGGAGAGTTTGCTGCCGGGAAAGCGGGATTGCTTTCTTTGAAGGTTAATGTTCCTATTTCCGGCAAGAAATATTCTTTTGAAAAAAAGATTGTGGAAAAAGAAGAAGCGTTATTTTTGGGTTTTTCTTATGCAAACGAGATAATAATTAGAACGATAATTATACTTTTGATTTTAATCTTACTATTTGTTCTCTTCCGAAAAAGAAGGATATTTATACCGCTGTTCAGGACTTTGGATAAAGGGCTTGGTAAGTTACTATATTTGTTTAAACTTGCCTTAAGACCCAGGGAGTCCCTTATAATTATTGCTGCTGTTTTGTTTCTCTGGATATTAACAAGGTCTTACTGGTATTATCCGCTTCTTTCTTTTGTTTTATTGCTCTTATTTGGAGGGTCGATTGTGAGATATGTGCAAAGCAGGGGTAATAGGGGGTAGGAAGCATTGAGGAGATAGGTCTTAGGTGTTGGGTTTTAGGTTTTAGTTAAGAGAAAAAATATTTGGTGTATTTAGTGTGTTTCGTGGTTAATAAATATTTTTTTTCTCTTGCCATAATGTCATTCATTGTTATAATAAAATGCTTATAAGATAACTTAAAATGAGAGGTGGGTTTTAGAATATGGATTTTAATAAAAGAAAAATATTTTGTTTTGCGTCTGTTTTTGTAGTTTTAGTAAGTGTATACTTATATACCATTGCTCCTACGGTTTCTCTGTGGGATTGCGGTGAATTTATAGCCTGTTCTCACATCTTAGGAGTGCCTCATCCTCCTGGTACCCCTTTTTATATATTGCTTGGAAGAATATTTGACATTCTTTTTCCTTTTAGAGAGGTAGCAAAGAGGATAAATTTTCTTTCTGTATTATCCGGGGCTTTGGCAGGAGCGGTTTTATATCTTGTAATATTAAAAGTGCTAGGAAGATTTAACGAGAATAAAGGTAAAGAACATTTGTTGGGAACTCATCTTATCGCGCTCTTTTCTTCTATTGGAGCAGGGCTATGTTTTAGCGTATGGGATTCATCTGTCGAAGCAGAAGTTTATGCTTTATCAACATTAATAATTGTTATGGGGTTGTGGTTGACTTTGCATTGGAGTGAACATAGGCGAGAGAAAGGGGACAATAATTACTTGCTTTTATTGGCGTATTTATTGTTTTTATCGATTGGTGTTCATTTGCTTCCTTTATTGCTTGTCCCGGGAATTCTTGTATTTCTGATTTTGATTGAATGGAAAGTCTTAAAGGATTATCGACTTATAGGAATAGTATTGGTTTTAGCGTTTATAGGTTTTTCAACGTATTTCGTTTTGATGATAAGGGCACATGCAAATCCCGGTATAAATGAAGCAAATCCAACAACATTTGCTAAATTATTGGAAGTCATTTCCAGAAAGCAATATGGTAAAGAAATAGATTTGTTACCCAGGCATACTTCGTGGGAAACTAATCTGTCCTTAATACCGGCATTTATCGAACAGCTTAAGGTATTCTTCAAATATTTTTCATGGCAGTTTTTCCCTTATCCCAGAACCGATACCGGAGTTTTGCTTCGTTATTTATCTTTATTCGGTACATATATGTACGTTTTGACAGGTGTTTGGGGGATGTGGATTCATTTTAAGAAAGATAAGGAATCTTTTTGGTTGGTTTTTATCCTTTTTATACTTTTGACTTTAGGTTTGGTTGTTTATCTTAATCATGAGTTTTCTCCTTCCGACCCCAACCCCGCCCACCAGCCGCGTGAACCGAGAGAGAGAGACTACTTCTGGAGTTCCGGATTTTTCTTCTTTATGTTTTATGTCGCTATAGGTTTGTACTGGATATGGGGTCGGTTAAGGAAACGAGTTCCGCGTTATGCGTTGGTAATCATAGTCCTTGCAGGTTTTATGGGTTTTATTCCTCTGGTCAGCAATATTAAATCGCATGCAAACAGGAGAGGTAATTGGCTTGCTCATGATTATGCCCATAATTTATTAGTCGGTGCCGACGAAAATTCAGTTCTCTTTACATATGGAGACAACGATACATTTCCTGTTTGGTTCATACAGGAGGTGAAAGGTTTTAGAAAGTTCGATGCCGGGAAAAAGAAAGGTGTAAGGTTGGGTAATTTTTCGCTCATGAATACTAACTGGTATATTAAACAGTTTAAGTGGTCAAAGGTGCCGATTGATTTTGCTTCACCTTTTGTAGGTACACGATTTGCTGCCGAATACAATCGTCAAAAGAGAGTGGGGTTGACCAACAGTGATTTTGAAGATTGGGTAATGGACTCTTTACCTCCCGCTGTGAGGATTGAGGAAGGCGGAATCGTTGAACTAAAAGATATGGCGGTCAGATCTATAATTCTATCGGCGATTGGAAAGAAGCCGGCTTTTAGTGATCTATTTATGAGATTGGATTTGTTTGTTGAAAAGTACATAAACAATGAAGATTTTAATCCTTCTATCAATATTTATTTTTCCTTTCCCATACCCTCCGACTATCGTGAACCATTAAGTGCACATTTGTTACGGGAGGGTGTGGTATATAAACTTGTAAAAGAAAAAGTTAATCTTAAAAGCAATAGGGAAAAGACATGGGACTTATTTAATAATAAGTTCTCATATAGCTATTATGATAACTTCTGGATGTGTATAGGGAGCGAGGCTCAGGTTACTACTCTTATTAACCTTGCTTTTTCTTTATTTACTTTCGGCGAGGAGGTTATGTCTGACATTTATCCCGCTTTGGAAAAAGATAAACTAACAGAACCTGTTCTGGATACACTTAAAATGCTTGAATCGCTTTTTAATAAAGCTATCATATACACTGAAGAGGAAAACCTTTTTCTTGGTATAGCCCCTAATTTAATAGGAAATCAAAAGCTGATTTATCAGAAATTGGGTAATTGTGACGAGGGTCTTCAATTCGTGAATTCTTTTCTTCGGATAAAAGATGTTCCAAGGCTTCGGTTGCTGAGGGGGGAGTTGCTCGTATTGAAAGCAAGAAACACCGAGAATTCAGAAGAAGCAAAAAATATGCTTACCTTAGCAGAGGAAGATTTCATCAGTTTGTTTCCATTAAAAAGATGGGAACCATTTGCTTATAAAGGTTTTATTGAACTATATGTTTCTTCCGGGGAAGAAGAGAAGCTTGAAAATATAGTGGATGAATTGGTGGAAGATCAAAGAATGTTTAACACTGTTTTTATGCTTCTGGAAAGAGAAGATGTTGAAATAGCAATTGATCTTATAAAAAGAGTAAAGAGAAGATTCCCCAACGACAAATATCTCGATGAAGTCCTGGATAGTCTGGAAGTGAGAAGATAAACATAAGTCATTAGTCTTGAGTCACTAGTCGCGAGTCAGAAGACAACCCTAAAAAATAATCTCTCACACAAGACCACAAAGGCCGCAGAATTTTTTGTCCTCGGTCTTTCAAACAGACTAACGCACCAACCCACCAACACACTAACAACTTAAAATTTTTATGATCCTTGTGGGTTTAAAAAACATAGTGTTTTTCTATAATAATTATTATTACATCAATGGGTATAATAATTTTTTATCTTGACAGTATATTTTATTTCGCTTATAATGAAAAAGTATACTATACATATTGAAGCTAAGAATCTTTTATACGTGAATATTGTATTATTTTATTGGGGGGTAATTGAAATTAAATACTAAAGATATTGTTATTTTCTTAGTTAAACCAAATTCATACTCAAACCAAAAAAGGAGGGAAGGTATGAAGAAACTAATTGTTATAGTACTAGTATTGTTTTTTAGTATGATTACCTATGGACAGGAATCTGGTTGGAGGGAATCTGGGAGTGTTGTAAGCTTAAGAGAATCAAGCGATTATGTCTGTATCGGGACGACAAATCCACTTGAGAAATTAACAACAAAAGGAAATGCTTTAATAGGTTATAACAATTATCCTGTTGTTTATTTGCGTGATAGATATTGGTGGTCAGGTGTGCTTTACAGGGGAGAAACCTCCTGGGACGATTGTGATAGTTATGTAATAAATATTCACCAGCATAATCAAGACAACCGGCCTTTTGTAATTCAAAGCAAAACTACTTCAGGAAGAGGGGGCGGTAATCCACTGCTGCTGATTGAATCATACACTGGAAACGTCGGTATCGGAACAACGGAGCCGCAATCCAAACTTGCTGTCAACGGAACAATTACAGCCAAAGAAGTCAGATTCACATTGGCAGGATTTCCTGATTTTGTTTTTGCGGATAGCTATAAACTTATGTCTCTCGATAAACTCGAACAACACGTCAAAATTAATAAAAGCCTCCCGGGTATTCCAACAGAACAAGAAGTGCTCGCAGGTGGTGTAAATCTCGGAGAAATGCAGACAAAACTTTTGGAAAAGGTTGAAGAACTGACGTTGTATGTGATTGAATTGAAGAAAGAGAATGAAGAACTGAAAACACGAATTTCCGCGTTAGAGAAGTAAAGGTGTTTATAGGTTTACTCCAATCAACGAATTGTCATAGTATGCAAAGTGTATATAAGCTACTTCAAACAAAAAAGGTGATAATATGAAAGATACTTTTTATTATTCAACAATCAGAATCACCGATTTTATATATGTTTAAAGAACGGAAACTTAAACTTAACTATCTTACTATTACAGCTATGATTTCGATAATTTCTTGTATACATATCTCTTCTCCGGTACCTCAGAATACAGGAGGAATATACGGAAAAATAACGCTTAACCGTACAAAAAAATCTTTTGACAATGTAAAAATCCAGGTAGAAGAAACTGGTTTGTCGTCCAATGTAGACTCCTCAGGAATTTTTTATATTCCGGAAGTACCCCCAGGATTATATACATTGATTGCCTCAGCCCCGGAATTTTTGGACGGTATTTTGGAAAACGTGTTTGTTGTAAGGGATTCCATATCAATTGTTTCTATATGGTTAGAAGACGCGAGACGCCCCACAATTTCCGAAAAAAAAACATGGAAAGGAATAAAAACTGGTAAAGTGGACGTTAAATCAAAGGGTAAAATCAAAGGCCATGTTGAAAAAAGTGAAACTGCTTCCCCGGTTAAGGCGATGGTTTGTATAGAAAACACATTCTGGGTAACTTATACAGATTCTTCAGGGGAATACCAGTTAACGAATATACTTCCCGGAAAATATACACTTAAAGCATTTGGAGGAGGAAGACGTATCCGGTGGACAGATGCCGGTCCAGGCCCAGAGGAAGGTACGCGTCTAGTAAAGCCTAAGAATTCCAATCGGCATAAAATGACGGCCGAACATTATTATCCAAGAACTATAAAGAATGTAAGAGTTGCACCAGATTCTACTTCAATAGTAGACATTCAGCTGTGGAGTAGAGGGATACCCGAAAGCCCTTCACCGATTGAATGGAAAGAAAACATAATCAAGGAATAATAAATAGTATTCCTGGATTTAATCATAGGAGGAGTTAATGAGAATTGTAAAAAACTTAAAAATGTGTTTTTTTATTTTTATGTTTGTTACCTCTGGACTTATATTCGCCAAAAGCCTTAAAAGCAAAGTAGACCCCTATTTGTCCGCAGCATACTCGCAATATTTAATATCTAAGTCTAAGAAGAAACCGATAATGAAAAAAGCTAAAGATATCCCTGGATTGTATTATGTCGACTACGTTGAGAGGGATAAGTTTTTATCTATAGACTTAACCGAAGAAGAACCTATAGCAAGAGTAATTGTTCATTACAAGGGAAATGATGTTAATACACTCAAGTTAAAAGGATTTAAGATCCGATCAAAAATAGGGGATTTTCTTACTGTACACCTGCCGATTAATAAATTGCAGGAATTGGCGAGTTTAGAAGAAGTCCAGTATATAGAATTGGGGAAACCTTTTAAGCCACATCTAAATGTCAGTGATGGTGCAGTAAGGGGTTCGGAAGCAAGAGACGACTTTTCAAAGACAGGAAATGGTGTTATTGTAATTATACTGGATACAGGTATTGACATAACTAATCCTGACTTTCAAAACCCGGATGGAAGCACTAGAATACTCTATCTCTGGGATCAAACCTCTACAGATGGTAGTCCCCCTCCTGGATATTATGGGACAGAGTGGACTGCAAGTGATATCAATGATGATGGTAACTGCACGGAAGAAGATCTTCATTTTCATGGAACTCACGTTGCAGGTATTGCTGCCGGCAATGGACGTAATACTGGTGGCGGAATCCCTGCAGGGACTTATGTCGGAATGGCACCAGAAGCCGATCTAATAGTAGTAAAATTAGATTTTAGTAATTATGTAAATATTTTTGATGGTATGTCATGGGCGGGAAAAAAGGCTGCTGATTTGGGTAAACCATGGGTCGCAAATCTAAGCGTTGCTACATTATACGGCCCTAAAGATGGAACAAGTCTTTTTGAACAATCCATACAAGCTATTTCCAATGACCCTACGCATGGGAAAGGGAGAATTCCAGTTATATCTGCAGGAAATGAAGGATATGACCCTGCTGATCCCAATAGGGAAATTTGGGATAGATATCATATGGGCAGAGAATTCTCGGGAGACGCAGAAATTATTGTAAATTCACATCCTGAATATACCGAGGAAGTTACTCTTTTTGAGATATGGTACCCTGAAGACGAAGACTATGAAATAACAATAACAGCACCCAGTGGGTACGAATACGGCCCTTTTGGACCAAACGAAGGAACAGGATTGCCGGGAGAAGGAGCAATTCGTACGTCTAATACCGATGGTTTTGTATTATGCCATAATGAACATTTTGATGATTCTTGGCCTAGACCATGGAATTATGGACAAACGACAGACAATTTAATACGCATAGCATTAGCAGATTTTGATTATAGTGGTACACTTTATTCTCTGCGTAGTGGGACCTGGGAGATTTACATGTCATCCGGTTCAGGTCGCTGGGATGCCTATAATATTGATGTGGACGGAGGCGTCACTTCTTATTTCGATGAGAGTACCTACGAAAATGCAAGGATAATTTCCGAGCCAGGGAATGCTTTCAATAGTATCACAGTGGGTTCTTTCAATTCTAAAAATAGCTGGGTAGATTATAATGGAACCACTCAAACGCGAAGCGGTTACCCGATTGACCAGATCAGCTATTTTTCAAGTCCCGGACCAACAAGAGACGGAAGAGACAAACCAGAAATCTATGCTCCGGGAGCCTGGATAGCGTCTTCACTTTCAGACGATCAAACTGACCCAAACAAACAAATAAGCAATTTAGTGAAGGAAAGAGATGGTAAACACTTTAACGCTACTGGCACAAGCTTTGCCGCCCCCCACGTAACAGGTGCAGTAGCTCTCCTGCTTGAGCAAGATGAAGATTATACGGTTGCCGATATAAAAGATATTTTCGATCAAAGCAAAACAATTGATGACTTCTTAGATATTTATGCGGCACTTGATGTCAACGGAGATGCGGCAGGTATAGAAGATTGCATTTATGCGACGGGACCGACAGCCTTAAATCAAAACCAAAGTTATACTTTTCAAGGTTTCTTTTATGATACATATCCAGAGGGTGATTATATTGTTGGTCCATGGACCTGGCAACTTCATGCCTATCATGACGGAGGAACAGAAATACTTACCTCTGGATCAAGTTCTGGCAGCACACAAACATCCTGGAACTGCACAGTTCCAAATCTAAGCACTTATAGTAAACACTGGGTAAGAGACAATAATAACAGAATCCAAGGATATGTTTTTGTATCGGCAAGAGATAACGATTTCGTTACTCATATTGATGATTTAGCAATAGGTATCAATGCAGTGCCAGACAAACCACTTATCACCGAAATAGAAAGAGACCAACAATCACTAGAATTATCCTTTATAGCGGGAGGCGCTTCAGGATATAAAGTATATTACGACACAGACCCTAATCCCCCTTATAATGGAACTGGAGCAGATCAGGGAAATTCCCCAATCGATGTTGGCAGCTCTATGAATATAACACTCACGGGTTTAAGCAGCACGAGTGCATACTACTTTGCAGTGAAAGCTTACAATAATACGGGGGAAAGTGTTTACTCCAGCGAAGTAAGTGTATTACCCGCAGATCTAGTTCTTCAAAACATAACAGTTGAGATAGACGAAACGGAAACTTATCAGGCATTTAGATCAATCACATCAGCGGGCGATAATACTTATTTCGTCATTGAAGGGAATGGTTCGACTGGCGGTAATGTTACTATGTTCACGAGTACTTCCTTAATGGGAAACTATATTTCATTGCTTCCAGGTTTCGATGCACAGGAGGGTTGTTCTTTTGATGCCTATATTGGGAATCCAATTCTATCAGATGAGAATAATTCCGTACCCCTGGCTATCAATTACGAACCCGATAGTACAGAGGGAACACTTTCAGATTCTAACATCGTCGAGCTCTCATCCAAAGAAGAAGAACCAATCCCCACCGTCTTCAGCTGTATGCAAAACACACCCAACCCCTTTATGAGTAACACCACCATCAAGTACGGGCTACCGAAGAACTGCGATAATGTCAACCTTACCGTCTTCAACCTGGCAGGTCAGGCAGTCAAAACCTTAGTTAACGGTCAGGAATCTGCCGGATTCAAATCGGTCAGTTGGAATGGAAAAAACAGCGCGGGTATGCAAGTACCCCAGGGAGTATACTTCTATGTCTTCAAGACAGATGATTTTGAAAAACATCATAAAATGATATTACTTAAGTAATAAATGTTAGGAGGTTAGAGAGTTAGAAGGTTAGGAAGTTAGAAAAAAAACGGAAACAAGGAGTAAATAGTAGAGAGTAGTGAACAGGGAATAGTATAAAATCGGCTTAGAATTCCTTCTTGGGGTTCTGAGCCGATTTAGTTTTAAACAACTATTCGTGATATTTGTTGTCAAAATAAGCTTTTAGCTATGGGCCTTTGGCTCTTAGCTTAAAAGAAACAACAAAAATAAATCTTGTAAATCTGCGTTCATCTGCGTCCTATTATCTTTGTGCTTTAAGTGAGATTTTTTCCTTGACATTTTAAAAATAATCCCTATAATTTTTTCTAAATCAATTCAAACGAAAGGGGGAATCACGAAAAGGGTACTCATTTTAACTGTTTTCAATATGTTTTCCGCTTTTCTTCTCTTGGCGGATAATTTGCTTGTTAACCCGGGATTTGAATTCTGGACAGAGGGCACTCCTGATAACTGGACTTACGAATCAGGTATTGCCGTTTTCAGGGAAGAGGGTACCGTCCACGGAGGAGATTTTAGTCTTAAGGATTCTCTTGTCACGCAATCGCAAGACAACGCAGATTTAATAAGCGAGCTAGTTAAAGTTACTCCGGGCTCGATTTGTACTCTAAAGGTATGGGTCTATGATAATGACCCTGCCGGTAGAGTAAGACTGGCAGCTTTCTGGAATTCAGGTGACTCGGATTATGGCTCTTATTCTGTTGACAGTGAGGAATGGCAGCAGCTCGAGATGACGGTAAATGCTCCTTTCTCTGCTGACTCGGGGAAACTCGTTATAAGAGCGTACGATGTTGCAGAAAATTGGGATGGAGACGCGGGTTTTTATATTGATGACGCGGAATTTATAACAACTACTACACCCTTGCCGCCATTCGTTAAAAGAATCTGGCATAAGCCTACTCATCCTTTGCCTACCGATGAAGAAACCATCTACGCGGAAATAATAGATGGCGGCAATATAATAGACGATTCTCTTTATTACGGAATCAATAATCCGGATTCTCGTCTTAGTATTTCTCACTCCGCGATTGACGGAGATACTTTTCTTTACAGTATTCCGTGCCAGGCAGAAGGAGATACTGTTTTTTATTATCTATGGGTAAGAGACGATAATGATTCAATCACGGTTTCCGATACAAATGCCTATTATGTAGGTAATAAGGGAATAGTCATCAACGAGGTCTGTTATGATAGTCCGGGTTCGGACACTGCCTGCTTTATAGAATTATATGGTATCCCGGGAGCTTCTCTGGACGGAATAGAAGTTGTTGGGGTAAACGGTTTAAATGGTAATGATTATGAGGTAATAGACCTTACAAGTTATTCGATACCTCCTGATGGTTTTTTTGTTATAGCGCAGGACAGTTGTGTGGCAAATGCAGATACAATTACGGATAATGCCGATTTGCAAAACAGTCCGGATAACATCGAACTAAGATTTAACGGAATAACGATTGACGCGCTGGGATACGGAAGCGGGGATTTCATATTTACAGGTGAAGGGTTGCCCGCTCCTGATATAGCAGAAACTAATAGTTTATCGCGATATCCAAACGGCGAAGATACGGATAATAACATAAGTGATTTTATGGAAAGTTATTTTAAATCACCGGGCGAAGAAACTCCTGCCTGTGTTGAAGAATTTTACGCTGAAGAACCTTTTAACTTATCCGTTTCACCTGTTATATCAGGATCACCGGTAGAATTTGTGATCGATGTGAGAAAAAAAGGAGATATAGACTTTTCTATATTTAATATATTGGGACAGCGGGTTTTCGGATTTAAAAAAGAGTTTTTAAGTCCGGGTTCGTATAAAATCGATTGGAATACTAAGGATGTTTGTCCTGGTGTATATTTCTGTAGTTTACAAGGCGAGAAAACAAATTTAACCGAGAAATTTTTAATACTAAAATAGAGAATAGGGAGTAGATAGTAGAGAGTAGTTACACTAAGCTTTTAGCTCTTAGCCTTTGGCTCTTAGCTTATAAAAAAAGAGTAAAAAACCTTTATGTGCTCTGTATCTTTGTGTGAAGAAGTAGGTTTTAGGTCTTGGGTTTTAGGTTTTAGAAACAAACAAAAATAAATGGGTTGTGTGGTGGGGCTTTGTGCTCTTTGTGGGCTTTGTGGTTCATATTTGTTAGTTTTTATTCTTTGTAATAATTCTCACCGAAGTGGCCGACGAATGCTGCGATTGGGACTTTCTCTTCTTCAAAATAATTTTTTAATAATTCCACAAACTTTTCCATTTTCTTTCTGTCTTTTAAATATTCGTAACTTTCCGGGAATTTATTTTTTAAAATTTCCCCGAAATTCTCTCCGCCAAGACGGGTATTCAGAACTTCGATTAGATAATAATCTACTATTCCTTTAGTTTCTTTTAAGACTTCTCGTACTTCTGTAAGCTTTGGAATGACGGGGCTTATAAAGCAGAAGGTGTTTATTCCTTCTTTATTTAATTTTTTAAGCGCTTTAATCCGTCTTTCGCTCGATGGAGCATGTGGTTCGAGAATCTTTCTTACTTTTTCCGGAAAGCAATTTACGGTTAAACCGACGCTTAGGTTTTTAAATTCTTTGAGGATGTCGACATCTCTTAAAACCAGATCAGACTTGGTGAGAATCGAGAGTTTAGTATCTTTGTTCATATTTTCGAGAACCTTTCTGGTGAGCTTACGCTCTTCTTCGAGGGGTTGGTACGGGTCGGAGACCGAACTCATCGATACTTCACCATCAACTTTTTCTTTTGCGAGCTCCGGGGCGTTTGTCTTTACTTCAATCCAGGTTCCCCACTGTCCGTACTCTTTCCACCTGCTCATGTAACGGGCGTAGCAGTAAGAACATCTGTGTCCACACCCTACGTACTGGTTAATTGTATATTCTATGCCGGGAAGTTTTGTCCTTGTGTATATCGATTTTGCTTCTCTCTCGATAATTTTCAT
>CAYRCN010000011.1:0-18102 GCA_964422805.1 uncultured bacterium
TGTATTCTTCAATAGCTTTATCATATTGTCCAAGCTCACCGTAACTTTCGGCGAGCTTTTTTCTTATTTCGATATCATCACTAAAAACTTCTTTAGCCTTACCTAAAAAATCAACTGCCTCCTGGTAACGTCCGCGTTCAAAATAGGCGTTCCCCAACCTGAAAGCCACTCCCCCATCATCAGGATTTAGCTGATAAGCTTTTTTGTAATTATCTAATGCTTCGTCATATCTGCCTTCCGACTCAAGAAAATACGCATACAAGTCATAACTATTACCATCTTTCGGGTATTCTTTTATAATATCAGTGAAAATCTTCTCTGCCTTTTGAGCCTCTCCTGTCTTAGCGTACAGTGAAGCGATAGCTTTTGCCATCTTTCGATTGCCTTCCGGATCGGAAAAACACCTGAACCCTTTTTTACAGATCGCGAGTGCTTTACTCGTATCTCCAAGTATAAGATATACCTGCCTCAGTGCAAGATAAGCATCCGCATAGGTAGAATCCGCTTTAATAGACTTCTCAAGCAGAGATGCTGCTTCTTTATAGTTTTTTTGTTTCATATATTCGAAAGCAAAACTATAATATCTTTCAGCTTCAGAAACCTCTTGCGTTTGAGGAGATTCCGTTTCTCCTTTTTTATCTGCAGCAGATGCACAGCTTACAAAAACAATCAAAAAGAAAAGGAAAAAAATCCTTGTAATTTTCACCTTTTAATCCTCCTTTGCAGTAAATTTCGGTCTTGTCGCAAGAATCGTATTTTCAACATCTTTTGCCTTAACCCAGACAAAATAAGTCGAACCTTCATCATTGGTTTCATAAAAAGGACCGCCTTCTTCACTAAAAGATTCTTTGACAAGTTCCTTATAATCATTAATAAAACCAACTTCCATAACTAACTTAGTCCTGTCTTGATCCAGAGCTACAGATGTCAATCTATAACCGTTATCCGAAACCTCTAAATAAGGGTCACTCGCTAAATCCTTTATCATTTCTTTCATAGCTTCTTCTTCCTTAAATACTTCATACAGATCACCCTTTGGCAGAGTATCGTTTTCATCCTCGTAAAGTTTAACCATAGAGACAAGATTCCCAAGAGAAGAATAGCCGTTGAGCACCTTATTTGCATTCAAAACTTTATCTCTCTCTGAATAAAAAGATTTAAAAAGTTCTATCGCTACGGGGATTTTCTTCTTAAGCGCAATAAGACTCAAAACAAAATCTATATTTTCGCTCCCATTCACATAAGAAACCATCATATTGTCGAACTCTTTTAATTTGCGTATTAGAGCTGTATCTTTTTTCGAATTGAGAACACTGGTAATCTTCTTAATTTGATCTTGAACCTCATTTGAATAGAGGGGAATCGTATCTGCCGATGGCAGACTAGGCTGACCCTGAATATCTAAAAGAGGTACATCCAGTTTCCTTTCTATATGATTAAACAGAGACTCAACAACCTCTTCTTCTATCAAATCGTCTTTACTAAATTTATCCCTACTCAAAAGAATATCCTCAATTTCAGCGATCAAATCACCAAGATCGTCTCTCTGTTGTAACATAGAATTTACTGTTTTATACTTCTCCTCTTCCACATCAAGATTCGAAACAAAACCCATAAGACCATTCAATTCGGGTACGATATTTCGATAATCATAAGCCCTAGCTTCCTTAATCTCGTAAGAGGCAAAAGTTAATGCGGAATCAATAGGATAAAGATATTTCGTTATATTTTCCGTTAAAGAACTATCCGCATAAAATAAGTCTTTCTTTATTTCTTTGACTATACCTTCACACTGAGTAATTTTGGTCTTTGCTCTCATTACAAACATTTTTCTTCTTGTTATCCATTCAGGATCCGGATTGATTTCTTTCCTGAAATAAGGTTCCAAAACTCTTTCCCATTCCATTTCTGAAGGATACTGTCCGTTCTTGATAACATACTTAGCCAGCGCGTTCCTTATTTCCTTAAGCGCCGCCTCAGCTTTCAAACGGTAAGCTTTTCCGGCAAAGATCGCTTCTCCGCCACATGAAACAAAAATCAAAGTAAATATTAATATTATTAAAACAAGAGACTTCCTCATAAAAAGTAGCCCTCCATTCTACCTTTGGAGCCGACGGGACTCGAACCCGTGCCCTCCTGACTGCCAGTCAGACGCGCTACCAACTGCGCCACGGCCCCTATTATATTCTTTAATAATAATGTGATTTTTTGAATTGTCAAGATTTTAATAAAAGAGAATTATGAAGCTGGAAGTAAAAAGTTAAAAGCTGATATCTATCTCAAATATGGAATTCACGAATAGCATCACAAACTTCTTCTAATTCAGACATCTCAATCAAATTATAAAAAGGTAATCGCAAAAGACGCTTACTTACATCTTCGGTTACCGGAAAATCTCCTTTTCTGTAACCAAATCTCTCTCCCATTGGAGAAAGATGCAAAGGCAAATAATGAAAAACACTTAGTATGCTTCTTCTCTTCAAATGTGAAATGAGTTTTGTTCTGCTAGCAAAAGAAGGCAACAGAAGGTAAAACAAATGATAAGATTGTTCACAGTAAGAAGGAACAAAAGGCATCTTTACCTTATTCGAATCAGCCCATTTTGATAAATTCTCCTTATAAAAATCCCATATCTGTTTTCTTTTCTTCTGCACAAAATCCTTTTTTTCTAACTGTCCTAAAAGAAAAGCAGCCAATATATCCGAAGGAAGATAACTTGAGCCAATATCTCTCCAGGTATATTTATCTACTTCTCCCCTGAAAAATCTCGCTCTATTCGTCCCTTTCTCTCTAATAATCTCTGCTCTTTCTATCATCCCTTTATCATTTATTATCAAGGCGCCGCCTTCTCCGCAAGAAAAATTCTTTGTCTCGTGGAAGCTTAAAGCGCTCAAAGAACCAAACGACCCCAAATATTTTCCCCTGTATTTACCAAGAAATCCGTGTGCATTGTCTTCGACAACAGGGATATTACGCTTTCTGGAAATATCACATATAATATCCATTTCACACCCTACTCCTCCATAATGAACAGGAATAATAGCCTTTGTTTTCCTCGTTATTAAGCCTTCCAATTTACTTTCATCCAGATTCAAAGTATCTGCCCTTATATCGATAAAAACCGGTTTTGCGCCTCTCAAAACAAAAGCATTAGCAGTTGATACAAAAGTAAAAGAAGGAACGATGACTTCATCCCCGGGATTAATATCAAGCAGTATTGCCGTCATCTCAAGAGCATGGGTACAGGAAGTCGTCAATAAAACTTTTGGAACTTTCAAAATTTTCCCTAAGAGAACCTGACATTTACCAGTAAAGGAACCATCTCCCGATATACACCTGTTTTCCTTTATAGCTTCCTTTATATAATTAAACTCTCTTCCTAAAACCCCCGGACGATTAAATGGAATTTTATACTTCATCATTAATCAGACCTCCTGAAAAAGTATGTAAAAACGACTTAAAAAACAAATTTTACTTACTCGAAGAAGCATAAATCGCCTTATAATCTCCCAAGATTCCGTTTCTTAACAACCTAATAAATAACTGGCCGGTATAATATCCAATGGCTGTCAAAAATCGAGGCCAGGATATAAAAGCTAAAAACAATCTCATAGGCCAGAAATGAATATTTACCACTTTCTTTATTTCAAAACCAGCTTCCTCCATAACTTCACAGAACTCCCGCAGTTTCATATTCAACACTCTATGTAGAAAACCATAATGTATTGGTTCAAGTAAAATAATCTTTCCTCTCTTTCGTAAAGTCTTCTTCAATGTTATCATCGCTTCAAGCAATTCTTTTCTGTTTTTGCAGGCACAAGTAATCGTTGCACAAGAAAATATCAAATCAAAAGATTTATCTAATTTAAGATCAAAAATGGACATTTCTTTGTAAGTCGGATTATCACTTGGAGAAATACTTCTGGCAATGTCAATAGTTTCCGGAGAAAAATCTATACCTAAAACTTCTGCCCCGCGATCAGCAAAATACCGTGACATTCTTCCGGTACCACATCCTATATCCATTATTTCCAAACCATTAACATTTGGTAAAATACTTTCAATTAAATCTATCTGCTCTTTATTGTAAAAATAATCTAAATTTTCATTAGGCCACATCGATACGGCTTGACCTTCATACATTTCAGCTTTAGAGTCCCAGTATTCTCGGCTACAATAGATTTTATCACGTTTTTTTCTATCCAGAAACATTTTCTTAAAAGTCGAATATTTCATTTCTTTTTCCTCTCAAAATTTAATCCATAATGTAAAATAGTCCATGCAAAAAAGTGAACTAATCCTAAAAATAATATTAGGAAACCGTAAGCACGTAATATTAATCCTCCAGTTTGAGCCAATGATGAACTTTGCCCAAGATGAAGTAAAAATTCTGTCACACCAACCTCTGAAACCCCGAGCCCTCCGGGAATAAAACTAATAATGCTGGCTAAAGTAATTATAGACATTAATGAGATAGAATCTTCAAAACTCAAATATACAGAAATAGAAGATAAAGCAATTTGCCAACCAGCAGCGACAACAAACCAAGAAAAAAGTGTTAGTAAAATTACAATTATAAGGTTGCCAATATTACTTCCACACGTTTTTAAATAACTTAAAATTTCTCCTACTTTTCCCTTAAATTGTCTTTTATATATAAAATAAAAACCGATAAAAAAAACAATTATAATCATAAAAAAAATAATTAAATATGAAAAAAGTCCGCCGGATTCAAACAAAAGAATTAAACTAACTGCCGAAAGCATTACAATAATAGACAGATCGATAAATCGTTCAAACATAAAAGCACTGTAACCTTGAATTCTACTAATAGAGCTATTTTTTTTTAAAAATTCTATTTTCAATATCTCACCAAATTGCAAAGGCGTAACGATTGATAAACTTAAGGACATAGCACTCCATATATAAAGCTTAAAAAAATTTATTTTTATCTGCAGATTCCTCAAAATAAAAAACCAACGTAGACTTCTTAAAAACCAGTATACGATTATTGTGCAACTACAACCCCAAAAAAAGTATATAAAATTAGTATCTTTCAACAACTGAATGATCTTAGACCATTCAAAATTTATAATAACATATTTCACACAAACAATAAAAATTAAAGTAGAGAAAACGGTAATTGCTATTTTTTTTAAAAGAATGTTCTTTTTCATTCTAATAATTACTGAGCTCTAATCGCCGTTCTAAAACTGCTCTTTTCTTTAAAAGGTCTTCTCTATCTCTTCCTGTAATTATAACCTCTCCCACTCTATTCCTTCCATTAATAAATGGTCTAACCTCATCTTTTAAATCGAGATCCATAGATAAAGAGACGACCCAATCTTCTCCAAATAAACTCTCAAACCCCTTTTTATTATAAAAAAGATGACCGTGTTCCATTATTCCGAGCAGTATCACTGCAGTCGGCCTCACTTTCTCGTTATATTTAAAATTCGAATCATCTTCAACTACATATCTAAGACTACATTCTATAATATCGAAACCAATAGATTCTTTTATCAATTTAGGAATACTATTACCACCAATCCGGGGCGACAATTCAAGCAAATAAATTGTATCATTCGAAACTACGAAATCAGCATCAAAGGGTCCATCTAGTACACCCAATATATTCCAAACTTCTTTCAATGTTAAAAGAAGTTTATCTTTCAAATTGGTACTCAAATCAGCAGGAACAAGGTGTCCCCAGGTAGCAGTATACGGATATGGCGCCATTTGTCTTTCTGTTATTAAAGCTATTTTCAATTCTCCGTTTTTCAAAAAACCATCACAGGTTCCCTGAAATCCTTCTATATATCGCTCAATGATACACTTACCAGAAAGACTAAAAGACAGAGATTGCGATAAATATTTGCTAAACTCTTCTTCAGAACTTAAAACAAAAACACCTTTACTACCTGAAGAATAGTCCGGTTTAATTACCCATTTAAAACCATCTCGAAACAACTCATTTACTTCAAAACCAACCTTATATTCATAAAACTCAGGTACAGGTAATTTATTTGCAACCAGAAAATCACGGAATTCAATTTTATGAGTAACAATTTCAGCCGACTTAACCGGCGGACCCGGAAGACCTAAATCCGCAGCAACATAAGCAAGACTCGGTACTGCTACATCTGTACATGGAGAAATAATTCCATCGATTTTTTCCCGCAAAGCAATTCCAAAAACACCTTCCCTATCAGTAGTACTAATATTATAACTCTTATCCGCCAACTTATGGCCAGGATTATCGGGTATATTATCAGTCGTTATAACTTCATACCCAAGATTTTTAGCTTTTATTATGGTATCTAATTGATAGATTGAAGCACCTAAAACTAAAACTTTTTTTTTAGTCATATATTTCACTTATTTCGTATTTCACTTTAGTCTGTGAAACTTGTTGATTTATTCGAATTAAGTATATTCCAAAAATTAAAAGGCAAAGAAGCACAGAAGCGTTAAACAAAGATAAAATTACGGCAATACTTGCCCAACCGGGTACCGAAACACCATGAAATAAAGCTTTATAAAACACAGATGAACCGTAACATAAGGCAAATAAAAAAGCAATTGAAGCCACTAAAGCCACAAAATATAGAGGATAAGAAGAATAACTAAAGATTAAATTCAGAGCCAAATCAAAACTTCTTTTAAAAGTGTAATTTGATTTTCCGAATTTTCTAGGTTCATGCCGAACGCTAATGTTGGTATATTTACTTGTATGCGATAACAACATACTTGTTACATAGGGAAAAACTCCGCCCATTTTTAGAACTCCATCTACAATTACCCTTCTCGCCGCCCTAAAACTGGTTAAACTAAAATCTGCTGGTAGCCCAAAAATCTTTTTTTGAACCCAATCTACCATTCTACCTCCAAAATTACGTACTCCTGAGTGCTTTTTAGAATCATAGGCACCAATAGCTAAATCATAACCTTTATCAATAGCTTCAATCAACTTAGGAATCTCCTCGGGAGGATTCTGAAGATCATCATCCATAGTCACAACCACTCCTCCCGTAACCAAAGAAAACCCGCATATTACAGCATTATGTTGTCCGGAATTGGTCAACAATTTTATAATCTTTAAAATTCCAGGATATTTATTTTTCAAACTTTTAAGAACATTCCAACTATTGTCCTGACTACAATCATCAACAAAAATCACTTCAAATTCCCTTCTAATATTTTCCATAACTGCAATTATTCTTTCTAAAAGTATTTTTAAAGATTTTTCCGAATTAAAAACTGGTATCACAATACTAATTTTCCCATTAACTCCTTTCATAAAAAAAATATATCTCCTTATCCGACCCTAAACCTCAGCCGATTATTTGATTATCATATTTATTGAGTAACTGATTCGCATAATGAAAAGAATTCAGTGTTCCTGCATCTGTCCACTCACCCTCCAGAATGTCATATTCGAGTTCTTTATTTTTTATATACTCATTATTCACATCTGTAATTTCAATCTCACCTCTTTCCGAAGGTTTAAGCCTTTTTATATAATCGAAAACTTTTTCATCATACATATAATAACCTATAACAGCAAATTCTGTCTTTGGACTATTCGGCTTTTCTTCAATCTCTATAATTTTTTTCTCGTCAAGAGCCACTATACCAAATCTTGACGGCTCATCAACTTGTTTAATCAAAACCCTGGCACCCTTTTTTTGCCTTATAAAATTATCGACATAAGGCCTTATTGATTTAACTGCTATATTATCCCCAAGTACGACAACAATTTTCTCTCCGTGGACAAAACCCTCTGCGAGTCTAAGTGCATGAGCAATGCCTCTTGCCTCCTCCTGAACTTTATAAGTAAAATCAACACCAAATTGTTCTCCGCTTCCCAGCAAATTGACTATTTCTCCCATATGAAGTGTACTTGTAACAATAAGAATATCTTTAATATCACAGGATATTAATTGCTTAATAGGATTATAAATCATGGGCTCTTTGCCAACGGGTAAAAGATGTTTATTCGTAACTTTTGTTAAGGGATAAAGCCTTTCCCCTTTTCCTCCTGCGAGTATAACTCCTTTCATATACCTTGAAAATAAAGATTTTTTTGCGTTTTGTCAAGAGTTTCAATGGAAATACTAAACCACCAAGACACAAAGAACAAAGATGTTAGGATACAGATAACCGCAGATCTAAAAGGATTCTTTTTTTTTAAAATTTTTGAACTTTGATTTGTAATTTTCTATCCCGTATTTAGTTTTTGCATTTCAGCGGCTTTTTAACAGCTATAGTCACACTATTGACAAAAGGAAACTTCTCTGTAATTATTGCTAATGCTTAACAAATATAAAAATCAAATAAAGCTGTCGCTCATATTTATATGGTGTATTGTAAGCATAATTTATTTCTACAGGCATTTTCCTATAATTCACCTATCCGAAGTCACCTTAAATCTATTCGCTCTTTTTATAATAATATTGTTTTTCTCAGCCTTAGGCAGATATGTATTAAAATATTTTTACTTCGAATGGAATTCTTTTGCGGAAGAATTTTGTTTCTCTTTCAGTACGGGTTCGGGAACCTTTACTCTATTAATGATTGTTCTCGCTTATCTAAAATTGTTTTCCGAGATATTAATAATTTCTCTTTTTTTAATAATTTTTATTTTAATATACAAAGAAGCTAAATATTTTATTATTAAAGGATATAACGAAATCTCAAAATTTCTTTCAGGTAAAAAAACCCACGACGAAAGAGTATTCATTAGCTTCACTTTCATCGCTATCGCAGTAACACTTCTTGCCGCCCTGACTCCTCCTTTCTTTTACGATGCTTTATCATATCACCTGGCTGTTCCACAAAAATATCTCGCTAACCATGGATTTTGTTTTCTACCTCTTAATTACTTCTCAAATTTTCCCGCAAATCTCGGTATGTTATTCGCTCTGGGCATAAGTCTTTCCGGAGGTCTACTGGCGAAGCTATTTTCCTGGATATATGCTCCACTTACCGCTCTGGCGGTTTACTCCTTTTCAAAATCTTTCTTTGGTAAAAAAATCGGAATACTTTCTGCTGCAATACTTATATCCATACCCGGAGTAATGATTCTATCAACTTTAACCTCAATAGACCTCGCCGTTACATTTTACTCTTTTATGAGTTTATACTCTACGCTTTACTGGTTTAAATCATCACAAAAAAGATGGTTTATATTTTCAGCAATTTTCTGCGGTATTGCAATAGGAACAAAATATACAGCAATTTTAGTCAGCTTTCTTACTCTTGAAATGATTTTATTTATCCATTTATATTTTATTAAAAAGAAATCATTTCTTAATGGAATAAAACATTGTATTTATTTCGGCTTTATTGTACTTTTATGTTTCTCACCATGGTTAATAAAAAATATTATCTACACTAATAACCCTTTATATCCGTTCTCTTATTCTATATTTAAATCAAATAGTATAGAAATGAACGATTACAGTCAGGTAATGCGGCGAATAGGAAACCCAATTCATCAATGGTTTCACTCATTTAAAAACAACGAAAGCTCTCTTCCCGAGGGAATCAAATTAGTTCTAAGCAGTCCATGGAAGATTACTATGACTATGAACGGAGCCGCCGGAAAAACGGGAATAATTTTCCTGTTAGGATTACCATTCTTGTTATTTTTAAAGAAAATTCCACTTTTTATTCGTTACCTGTTGTTTTTTTCCGCAGCTGTTTTTCTCCTTTGGATATTCTTTTTACCATGGATGTTGCGTTTTGCTTTTCCCATGTTTCCCGCATTAAGCATTATCCTTGCTTATACTTTCGTCGAGCTATTGGAATCATATTCACTCAAAAAATGGATTATTGCAGGTATTAGCATTATTTTAACTTACAATTTATTTTTATTTTTCTCTGAAACAATCTCAATCTTACGCCCTTTCTCTTATTTATTCGCCAATCAATCAAAAGAGGAATTTCTGGTATCACACGGCGTAAATTGCTATCCTGTTATAGATTGGGCGAATCATGTAATTCCGGAAGATTCCAGAATTTTGTTCGTAGGTGAACTACGGGGCTACTATTGCAGAAGAGATTATCTCATGCACGTAGGAATAGAGGGAATAGATGAAAACAAACTAATATTGCGTAACTTATTTAAAAAATCTAACAATACTGATGAGATAATCCTGGAATTAAAGAAATACGGAATAACACATATTCTAATCAATTATTCCGAAATGTCCCGTCTTGCCAAAAATTATCTTTCTATAGATTCATATTTTGCCTTTTACGAACAAGAAAAAAATGAACTCGTCCGAGAATTTCTCTCAAACTATTTATTCCCATTAGTATCAAAATATAATGTAACTCTCTACGAAATAAAATATCCGGTATCCAAACAAAAACCACAAGATTAACTCCACGCTACCACTATCCATAATTAACATCACCCAGAAAGCATTGAAGAAAAATACGTTATTTTTAACCAACTCCCAATTCTTCTTCCCCACAAAGAAGATGAAAGGATTACGTATTCAGGCATTTGATTTATAAATCCTCTTTTTTAAATCTTGACAATATTTTCTTTTAAATTAATAATACTTTAGTCGAAATGAAAAAAAATAAGATAAAAAGCGAGAAAAAAACAGAAGGGGAGTGGCTTTCTTTTAAAGAAATCTTAAGAGACAGAAAATTTCATTTAATACTCCTATTAATTATTCTCCTATGGGTAATCTTACTGCAGGTAGTTTATACTTCTTCTGATGGAAACTTTTTAATATCTTCGGAGGATGGTTATATCCTTTTACAGCATACAAAAGCCTGGATCGGAGGTTCTCCGCTTAGTTTCTATCCGGATCAGTCAGCTGTTTCAAAAGGCTTCGATCTATACACTTTCATTCTCTCTTCAGGGTATTGGCTTGGATTCAAAGGAAAAAATCCCTTTATCTTCTGGACATATTTAATAAACCTCATTATGCTTGCAGGCTCTGCGCTTTTTCTCTATAGATTTTTCAACAGGTTCTTCCCTGAAGTAGCCTTTCCTACCGTTTTGTTAAGTACTTTATTTGCACCGATTTTCTACAATTTCTTTAGCTGCACTACAATGCCTTTATTATTTTTAGCAATTTCAGGGGCTCTTGCTTTTTTAGGGAGTCTTCCCTTTTTTCTTTTATTCGCAATACTCTCAGGTTTAGCAAAAAGCGAAGGGACTTTATACTATTTATTCCTTTCTTCTCTATATCTCGGTATAAACAAAAAACATATATGGCAAATCGCCACAGGATTAATTGTTATAATCTGTCCATTTATTATAAATAGAATAATAATTGGACAAAGGGTAAGCCAGGGGACTGTATCTCAGATTTTATTTCACTATGGTTCTTTCGCAGATATTCTTTCTACAGGAACAACTAATTTTATCAACCATTTAAAATCGACAATTCTTGGACTCTATATGCCCGGGGAAAATTTCGGAGTCAACTTACAGGCTTCCAGTACGTACACCTTGCCTCCGCTATTTTTTGTTTTCACAATTTTTGGATTTATCAAAAAAAACAAACTTATTGCAATTTCGACAGCTTCTTTCTTATTCATATTCTTAATAGGCGATTCATTAATAGTATTCACAGGAGTCGGCTACAACAGGCATCTTCTCTCACTTTTCCCTCTTATATTCGCTTTCTCATTCCTGGGAATTAAGAGCGTAAATGAAAAAATACAAGGAATGATGCCTATAATGTTGATAATTTTTTCGCTCTTTTTTATATCGCAGGAAATACTTATATTTTCAGAAATAAATAAAAGTATCAGAAGAGCAAAAAGAGGAATGGAGATCGCGGAATGGCTGGACGAAAATTTACCGGACAAGACCGAAATCTTCGAAAGCATAGAAAACACCAAATCTATATTATATGGAACAGATAAAATCAGATTTGTTTTTCTTACACCAAATCTCAACCCAATCTTTGCGAAATACATTAAAACCTTTTTTAAAGATACTGAAAGATCAGAATTAATTCAGAATTTTTATAATAATGTAAAATACTTATTGATAAAAGAAAAAGCCAGAACAACTACCGTGGAGAACTTTCTAATCAGCTTCTCCGAAGGAGATCCTCATGTTTTTAAATGGATCGGAGAATACGATAAATATATTCTTTATTCTATCGATCTCTCTCCGCTGACAAAAGTAAGATTTGAGAAAAACGTAATTGACGAAATAGATATCGGGGATCCTTCTTCCGAATTGAGTCACGACTACAAAAGAGTAAACCTAAATAATAGCCAATTCATACAAACTATACACGAGATAAAGGGTATTTATGATGCCGGCAGAGTAACCGAGGGTTCCGAAACTTTCTCTGTAAACCTTTCCCCGGAAAGCTCAAGCCAGCAATTAACTTGCCTTTTAGGAAAGAGCTTCGACGGGGTAAAATTGATTCTGGATCAATCGATTATTTACAGAAAAGTCAATTTCAATTTAGATGATCCTTATTTCGAAATACTTTTTGACGGGAAACAAATATACGAAGATACGATCAAAGAGGATTACCAATTAATCAATATAAATATACCGGAAGGGACAAACAGAGATAAAGTCAAAGTAACGGTCAAAGGCAGATTTGTTTCATACCATTACTGGATTATAGGAAAAGATGACTAAAGCCTTAAAAAAGGGCGCTTATAAGCGCCCTTTTTTAAAGCTTTAAGCAATTAACTTAAACTTATTTACCCGGCATCAAAGTCAACTGAGACGACAAACCATCCTTACATGCACCCCATATACTATAAGCATCTGCCACAAAATTACCTGTCGGATCAGACAAATAATACACCTGTCCTCTATTATCTACTCCTCCACCAGCAGCAGGCAATGCTGCAACATTTACGGCATTCATACCCACAGTGCCAGGCTGATAAGGATTTTGGAAATTTGGCGGCAAATCACCCGAGATATCGTTTACATTAGTGGTACCATCAGGATAAGCACCAAGATGATCAATAGATATAGATTCAACAGTAATCTGCAGAGTATGCTGATTAGCTTTTACTGAAGCGCACTTCGCCCTGTCAACAATCTTTATAAAATTCGGGATAGCTATAGCTGCCAGAATACCTATAATGACGACCACAACCATTAACTCAATAAGCGTAAACCCACGTTTCTTCATATAACCTCCTACTTTTTAGAGTTTAACTTACCTTTACAAAACATTCCTTCGATACTTGATTCGTTAGCTCTCATACTTTTAAAATCCATGCAAAAAATATTCCCAAACAAAAGCATATGGTTTCCAAATACTTAAATTACATGTTTTTGCAACTTGCAAATTTTCTTGCAAATTTTGTAAAATAAAATTAACAAAAAATCTATAGATTTCATAGAATTTAATCCACGAGACCCGGAGAAAGAGTAAGGTTTACAGGAATTGCGTTTCTACCTAAACCCGTAATAGTATAAGAATCGTTTGGACTTTCTGTAGTATATTCTACAACACCTGCGACATCCTCAGCAGCTACATCCTGAACTGCCCGTTCGCTTCTATTAAAAGGATTACTCATATTAGGAGGTAACTCATCGGTAATATCATTAACCGAAGGAGGATAATGATGTCCTCCCGTTTCTATACAGTAGTACTCGACTTCAAGTTGAGTCGTATGCATATTAGCTCTCACCTCCGCTTCTTTCGCTCGTGTAACAACTCTCAGATAATTAGGTACCGCAATTGCTGCAAGAATTCCGATTATCACAACAACCACCATTAATTCTATCAACGTAAACCCCTCTTTATATATACGCATAATATTAATAGAAAAATACGAAAAAAACAAGAAATGTCAAGGCTAAAAATAAATTTTGAAATGTACTCACACGATTACACATGATTAACACAAGATTTTTTATTTGTTTTTTAAACCACGAAACACACTAAATGCACTAAACCCCATCCCCCTTTTTAAGTTGTATTAAAAAACATACGAAAGAAATAATTAGCCAAGGATTAACACGGATTATCCAACCTCACCCCAGGTTTTTCATGTTTGTTTAAAACCCGTCCAATAAACTAAAAAAACAATTAAACTACAAGGAGGAAAAAGTTTTTTATTTGTTTTTTAAGCTAACAGCCAAAAGCTAATAGCTAAGAGCTTTTTTGATGCGTTCTACTGCCTCTTCTACCTTTTCCCGGTTGTTAAATGAGCTTATACGAATATAACCTTTTCCGCATCTGCCGAACCCGCTACCGGGTGTGCAGATTATATTCGCTTCTTTCAACAATAAATCAAAAAATTCCCAGGATTCTTTTCCCGTCTTTATCCAAATATAAGGCGAATTATCTCCGCCGTTGCATTTATAGCCCAATCCTTCGAACGCTTTTCGTATTATTTCGGCATTATTCAGGTAATAATCTATTAAAGAACGAACCTGCTTCTGTCCTTCATCACTAAAGACCGCTTCAGCCGCTCTCTGAACAGGATATGATACACCGTTAAATTTAGTAGTCTGACGCCTCTCCCACATATCATGTACAGAATGTTCCTTCCCTTTTTTATCGTAAGCCATACACTTTTTGGGAACAATGGTGTATGCGCAACGAGTACCCGTAAATCCTGCAGTTTTGGAGAAACTTCTGAACTCTATCGCAACGTCTTTCGCACCGGTAATTTCATAAATACTTTTGGGTATATTATTGTTCCTTATGAAAGCTTCGTACGCAGCATCATATAGAATAAGGGCATTATTTTCTTTAGCGTAATTCACCCACTCCTCTAATCTTCCTCTGTCAATAATCGCTCCTGTAGGGTTATTCGGAAAACAGAGATATATTAAATCCACTTTTTCTGACGGCAAATCGGGAACATAATTGTTTTCTTCGATTGAATCCAGATATACCAACCCCTCATATCTTCCGTCATCCCACTTACTTGCACGACCAGCCATTACGTTTGTATCAACATAAACAGGGTAGACCGGATCCGGAACGGCAACCTTTGAGTCCGGAGCAAAAAGTTCCTGAATATTGCCGGTGTCGCATTTTGCCCCGTCACTTATAAATATTTCATCAGGAGAAATATCCGCTCCCCTGGATTTAAAGTCTATCTCTGCGATTTTATCACGCAGGAATGAATATCCCTTATATGGCCCGTACCCGCGAAAAGAATCATCACGCGACATTTCCTCAACAGCTCTCCTGAAAGCGTCAATACACGCTTCTGGCAGGGCTCTTGTAACATCACCTATACCCAGACTGATGACCTCGTTGCCGGGATTTTTCGCTCTAAATTCCGCTACTTTTTTTTCCATCTCAGCGAAGAGATAGGACGATTTTAATTTCAAGTAATTTTCGTTAATATGTATCATAAGTCTGTCTATTATAGTTTTTTTATTTAAAATGTCAACGCTTGTTTTGATAAGTCAAGCGGTTGAGTTGTTGAGTAGTTAAGCAGCTTTTTAGGATTTGGCACATAACCACTAGTGGGTAGGGAGCAGTTAGCAGTTGAAAAAACAACAAATGAAATCTTTGTGATTTAATTAGTTCCTTGGGGGCAGGGATGGGATTCTGACTCCTAACTACTGGCTTCTGAATTCTGTCTTATAAAACTGAGATCCTCATTTCTATTAAGTTAAGATAGAAATGAGGATCTCAGAGAAATGCAAGAAAGGAAGGAAAATCTTATTGCATTTCGCCTTTTTTTAAATCCAGGGAGAAAGAATTGCTACTCTCCCCTCCTCTTTCATCCCTGGCTTTTATGTTTACCAAAAATGAAGTATCTTTATCTATCTCAGGGGTTTCCCAGATGAGGTTATTCCCTTCAAGCCTCATACCAGGAGGACTCTGTTCGAGAGTCAAATCGACATTGTCTCCGTCCGGATCTGCAATCTCTATCTCGTAATAAACTACCCGTTCTTTAGTCTGGAGCGAACCTACTAAGATTCCGGGTGCAGAATTCTGTACGGAAATTTCAGCTGTTCCCACCTTCACTCCTCTCTCGTCACCATCGAAGGGCTCGACTTCCGCGTAAATTTCATCTCCAGCCTTTATTCTATCCCCTGATAATCTTTCTCCGCTAAAAGCGAGTTCACCGTTTATGAACCAATCAGCTATAAAACTTATATCATCGTTTTCGTCAGGATCTCTGACATCACCCTCCAGGGAAAGCTCCTCTCCGTGACGCGGTTCCGATGGCTCTACCCGCACCCAGATGATTTCCGGTTCGGTATTTGCGACAACAACAGGTCCCACTTTTTTCTCTTCCTTCCCGTTAACTAAAACTAAGCACATTACAGTATCCCCTTTCACGAAATGCTGGGGAGATAATTCGGCTTTTTCAACATCCTGTAAAACGCCATTAACCATCCATTTTAGCTCGACGTTTTCTCCAGAGACTAAAGCGGGATCAATGGTAATTGGATCTGTTGTTCTCGGGTTTGAGGGTGTAAACTCAGAAGATACAAAATCCACCGCGCCAGCTTTAGACGAGGAATCCTTTTCTCCTCCGCAGCCAAATATCAAAAGGAGAACCACCCAGAAAATTAATCCCGATCTTCGTCTTTCCATAATATATGCTGCCTGAACGACATAAATGAACCTATATCTACAATTTCAATTTTCCCGCCCGTCTGAATAATCTTTTTACCTTCGCCTGAGATACTAAAGCTATAGCTGGGCGGCTGGGGCATCCCCGAACCTACATCTATTCCCTCCGGGTGACCTGAACCACCGGTTCTTATATGCATCGAATAAGAACGCGCGGTAGAATTCTGTCCACCAATATCGCAGGGACCGACTGTCGAAGAACCTCCGGGAGAAAAAGTATAAAATTCTAGGGAATCCTGGAAATAAACTGCCGGCGTCACCACTTTTTCTCGATCATGGGTAAGTTCAAGCATCCAGCCCTGATCAGTCGGGTCTCCTGGAATACCAAGAGTATCTTCATAATAAAGCGGTATTTCGGCGGTATCGTTAAACGCATCAACTTCATAATGAATAGCATAAAAACGTTCAGAGCATTCATCGAAAATATTCGAACGGTTCCCCGTACCATAAGCAATCCAGTAACCTCCGAAAGCAGGGTCTTTCCATATAAGAGGTCTATAATACGCAGGATGCCAGTAATAAACCTGTGCTGTATCACCGGAAGCAGGTAATGGCGGCTGGAATATCTTCCTCGCTCTCCATTCTGACGGATTCGAAAATCTAAGGTCCACAAACCAGAGTTGACCCGCCGCATCCGGAATGAACAAAAAGTCATAACGGTTGCCGAATTGAGGATCTATATTTATGATTGAGGGTGAAGAAACAAAAGGATACTGCATAGTATCTCCCTTAGATTCATTGGCAGGTATACAAATAAAATTACCATCGATTCCGAGATTGGCGGCTTTCCAGACGTCAAATGCGATAATTTTATTTCCCTTGACGCTTCCCGCCAAAATCGAATCGACAATAGAGATATCCAACGGGTCGGGGAACTGACCGCCTCCCATAAAACCGTAGAAACGGTCGATAAATCTTCCCGTATGACCTGACCAGTCTACACCAACCTTATACATTATCGGAGCCGAAGTAGTCCTACCCAGTATTCCCTTTAATGTATTACTTTGCCAGGCATCGAACAGAAAATTAAGGGAATTTACGGAGTGAGGAGTTTCATTCAGCGGATCCGTAGCATCGAAAGCCGTGAAGGAGTTTCCTCCTTCTCCCTGTGTGGCAATTAAAATTGTATGCCATTCCTTCCATTCCTTGGTACTATCAGATTCATCAGCCGGGAACCACACATCCGCAGCCATCGGATCTCCGTCCACAAAGTAATCATGATAAGTAAGCAGGTTTTTTACTTTAGGAACGAAATTCATGGGTATTATACCGGCAATTTCATGTCCTCCCTTTCCGCCCTGACCATATATTGTATCAGCGAATACGTGGAGCATACCGTCATTGCCGCCCGCGTATATAAGTGAACTTCTTTCTTTGCCCATAACATTATAAAAGCTGTCCCAGCCTTCATCTTCATAGAAATAATTCGGAGATTGTATTCTGAGCGGTGATGAGTGGAAAATATCTCCCAACTCACCCAGACTATCCTCGGTATCACCGTCTCTTATCCTGCCAATCGCACTTAAAAGGT
>CAYRCN010000012.1:0-16413 GCA_964422805.1 uncultured bacterium
TCAGGGTCCAGTGGTGAATAACCGTGGGGGTTCGAATCCCCCCTTCCGCAGGTATCCTTGTAAAAACTTCGTTTTTAGTTAAATGGTCGAATAGTTGAGTAGTTAAATCGGCCACCCCACTCCAATATTTTCCACATATATAACATAAATCGTTTTATTTCTATTTGGCTTAAAAATAAAAAAAGTGGGGCTGAGATAGCCCCACTACCAATCTTCTGCAAAACTTTTATTTATTTATCTGCTTCGCTTTTTTCACAACCTTCTTTTTCTTCCTGGGTAGCGGTTGAATCTTCTGCTGCTTTTTCTTTCTCTTTCATATATACTTTTCTCATTACGACATTTTCGATAGGGCGGTCATTTTTGCCTGTTTTGACCTTGGCGATCTTCTGTACTACGTCCATTCCTTTTATTACCTGTCCGACAATCGTGTATTTTCCGTCGAGGAAATCCAATTTTTTGAGGCAGATGTAAAACTGGGAACCGTTCCGGTCGTCTGCTGCTTTTGCGAGCGCGACTGTGCCTTTTAGGTGTTTTAGGTCTTTCGAATATTCGTCCTTAATGTAGTATCCCGGACCTCCATATCCGTCATTGGAAGGATCTTTGTCTTTTGAATTGGGGTCTCCTCCCTGAATAACAAAATCTGGAACAACTCTATGGAAGGTAGTACCGTTATAAAAATCTTTCTTGACTAATTTTACTATATTTTCGACGTTTAAGGGAGCCGCATCACGAAACAAGCCAAATTGTATTTCTCCGAAGTCTGTTACAATAACCACGATGTCATCAGATTTTTTTGCTTTTTCTTCCTGATCGAGTGCGTAGAGCGAGTAACTTGCTAGTAGTAAAAACGCAATAATAAGAAATTTTTTCATTTACTCCTCCTTTAGAAGGTTTTTGTTGTTAATTTACATAAATGAGTATATGAAGCAAAAAAACTTTGTCAACACCCATACCCTCCTGCCCCATAATTTTTTCCAATAGAGATTGCCTACAAAAAAAGAGTATGGCGAGTAAACAGAACCTCCCCAAATTAAATATCAAAAATTAAAAAGCAAAATGATATTTTTTTTGGCCACAGATTTGCACAGATATTCACGGATTTCCCCACCCCCCATAGTATAATTGTTTTTTTTAAACTACAAAATAAATTTTTGCAATCAGTGTTTATCTGTGTTTATTCGTGGCTAAATTCTTTTTTTATTTTTGAACTTTGATATGTAATTTTACATTTTTATGTTTGATTTTTTCACTTAAGAAGGGTAGTTGGTTGGGTTGGTGAACTTTTTATTCTTCTCTCGGGGTATATCCGGCTTTGGAGAAAGTGCCCGGGTAGGCGTGGTCGCCCATGGTAAAACTAAAATCTACGTAGTTGATTCCGTCGATTTCTAAAAGTTTAACTCCCGAGTTGACGATGTAATCCTCTGCTCCAGTAGTACCCATTGATTGGGTCAAAGTCCAGTCATTTATAACCGTCAGGTATACTGTATCCCGAGATATTTTTACTAATTTTAATTTTGGAGGATATAGATACGGAGGTTCACCTTCAGGTGCGGCAAAGGTTTCCGGATCCTTATCCGAACCGTTTAATTCATGAATTCTGTCGATTACTTTAGCTTCTAATGTTTTGGGAGATTTTCTCGTGCAGCTTAACGTTAAAATCAAAAGTAGTAAAAATAAATAGTTGAATGGTCTGTGGAACATACTTTACCTCCCTTTATCCTAAAAGCTACTTTGAAATTAAATCTTTTTGCGTATATACTCGTAATTATGGCATTAAGCTAATGTTCGTAAGACTCACTTAAGAAAGCAGTAAAGTTTTCGTAGAAGTTGTTGTTAATCTCTTCTTTAACTTTGTCCAGAGCCCTTCCTTTGACAGATGCGGCAGATACATGTCCTTCTCTTGCGCTTGCCGTATAGGTATTCATGGTGTTACCTGTCATTGCGTTCGTTACGTCTATGGTGAGCTCCCAGCGGACAAAATCTCCTTCCCGAGGGAATTCGAGAGGAGTTATATCCAGGTTGCCTTTGATTATAATGTCCGGATTCTGCTCGCCCGCGCTCATTCCTATTTGGTTTACCACCTCTCTTAAATAAGAAGCAAGTTTTTCTTTCTCGCTTCCGGATGTTTCGATTTTTGCCACTATCGTATTTTTTAATCCCTGTAGTTCGACCAGGATATCTTCCTTTGGAACTGGTAGGGGTGGGGTGTCACCCATCAGGGAAAGAATTTGATGAATCGAACGGAGGGCTTCCCCGATTTTGATTATCTCCAGGCATTTTTTAAGATAAATAAGTTTTGTGATTTTGTTTTCAGCGTCACCGGCTTCCTGGTAAAAACGCACGAGTGATCTATCGTTCTTTTGTATTTCCTCAAGATAGATCATTTCTGTTTCTGCCTTGCTAATTATAGAAAGAACGTAAAAGGTCGCGGTTTTCTCATCGAAGTAGGTTTTTCCGGTTCTTACGTTGATAAGTTCGTTGTCGCTTGTAAGGGCGTTTCTGTTTACTAGATTTACGGAATGCTCCCAATCCATTTCCTGGTCTTTCTTTTTCTCCTCCGAGTATGCCTCCAGAATTCTTCTATCGAGTTTTACGTTTACGGAAAAAATATTGGAAAGGGATCCTATTGATCTCTGTCTTGCTTCGTCCAGTGAACTTCCGCTAGACACGGCAGTAAGGTATAGCCTTTTTGGATATAAAGCGTCGGGATTTTCGACCCATTCAGGGAGATTGTTTGTTTTGGTACTCGAAGCGCTTGAAGCACATCCGAAAAGTATAAATATCAGGAATATTATAAAATAAATATTTTTAATCATCTGTACGACACCCCCTCTATTAGGTTCATATCGTTTTTGTCTATTGATACTATTTTTTTCTCCAAATCTACGACATTGCCGCGTTCATCTAGATATTCGAAAGCGATTTCATATTCGCCCGGCGGAAGATCGATTTTTCCGGCGTAAACTCTTCCGGGCATGGTTCTCCAGCACCGGAGATCAGCATTCTCGGTTATATCTGTCACGGCATCCACGGCAAACTTGAGTAGACCTGCCATAAGTTTGTTTTTTTCTCGTTCCCTAGCCTCTTCTTCTTTATCTTCTTCCTCCCCTTCTTTAGCTTGGTATTTCTTATCTATATTTTCTTTTGTTTTAGCATCTATTGTAGCTTTTATTAATGTTCTTAACGCGGCTCGGAGGTAAATAAGGGGTTTTTTTACATTAAATGTTTCTTCCGCGGTATATCCGAAATCTTCAATCAGGTATAGTTCTCCCTGAGCTTGGCCGTTTACAAGAGTTTTGATATGTCTGATTCCGGATTTTCTTCTAACTATTTCGGGAACCGCAAATTTTAAATGTAATTCGTTATCGCCTTTGTATCGAAAAGAATTGATTTCGGTATTTTCTTTTCCCGGCAGCATAATTCTTGCCATATCCAAGTCCGGGTCATAGTCGAGTAACAGAGTGGACTGTATTTTAACCGGGCTCCTTCCTGCGAAACATAAGGTGTAAACGGGAACTGTGTTTTCTGCTCCGGGTGATAAAATTCCTTGCGAAAAAACTTCCAGCCTGCCCGAAGAAGCTTCCAGGAGCTTCATTCTGTCGATTTTAACATCATCCCAATCACCCATACTTTTGTATCCGAGCATTGATAAGTAACTGCCGGTAATGGAGTATCTGAGATTGGTTTTGCCGGGAATAAAACTAAACTCGGCTTCGCTTTCCTTGAGTTTTTTACTTTCACCTAATTTTTCTGCCATGCTGCTATATTTGTCCTGCAGCCGGTTTAATTTTAGATCGGTTCTGCGTATCTCGACCATTGCATCTTCGTTATCTTTCAAATGAATATAATTAAGGTTTTTTATTATGTTGATAAAGATGTCTTCATAATCTTCCCCGGCGTAGTCAAGAACGTTATCATTAAGCAGGAATGAAATCATCATCTTTGATATAGACCTGGTGAAATTTTCTTCGATCGCAACTTCTGCTTTTTCGAGAAACTGGTTGCTCTCTTCGTATCTTCCCGCGAAATGTAGCGCTATACCCATATCCAGGTAATAAAGGACTTTGTCTTTGCCTTCATACTTGCCTCCGTTTTTAGCTTTCTCTATCTTCTCTGCCGCTCCACTATAAAAACGTGAGGAAAAGTCCTCTTCAATCCCTTTATAATGCTTTACCTGTGTTTGTACGTAAGCGCAGCCGACGAAAGACAGGATAAAAACCGCTAAAAAAGCAGCAAAAAAACGCTTAAAGGACATTCACTACCATTTATATCCGCTTTGTTCAATAAGTTTCTTTATCTTTTTATTTCCTATCCAGGCTTTGGTATTCTTTTCCACATCGATTAACTCGAGGTTTATCGTGTAAAAAACAGCTTTTTTCCCTTCAAACCAGTCTTCTACAGAGGCGACCGAACCTATTAAGAAGTAATCGGCGCCTACCTCCTGAGCAAGCTTTTTAGCTGTCTCTATTGAGGCATACATTTGCTGGTCCATCCTTTCTTCCCTTATTTCTTCTCTTTCGCCTTTGGAGGCAACAAAATCAACTTTACCCGAATTAATCAGTTCTCGTTCTATATCTTTTATGAAGACGCCAACGTTTATGTGTTCCGTGCTTTCGTTCCTGATTGTTCCCACAATAACCACAGGTTCCTCGAATTTTTCCTGCTCAAAGTCGATAAGCCATGGACGGGATAACATGTCCGAAATCATGCTTTCTGCCACAAGCCTTGAGTCGGTATCGTTCCACCTTCCTGAGAGGTCAGTAACTTCATCCGGGGATATTCTTTTAACTGTTCTGCCACCTCCGCAGCCGGAAATAAGTACAAGACAAAAAATCAATAAAAATAGTTTACGCATATTCATCCTCCTTTTTGAGTATTATAATAAAATCGATTTTATATGTCAAGGAATAAAACGCTTACCACCACCAACTATTTTTGAACCACAAAGCTCACAAAGAACACAAAGTTTTTACTCTTTTAAGTCTGCCAACTTCCCAACCTCCTAACTTTCTAACTATAAAGTATCAAACACAGAGGGCACAGAGAAAAAATTTAAATTTTATTTTTTAACCTAAAACCTAAAACCCAAGACCCGAGACCTAAGTTTATGTTTGCTTTTTGCTTTTGGCTTAGAAAAGAACCAAATGAAAACTTTGTTTTCTCTGTGTCCTTGTGTTATAATATTTTTGAGGGTTGGGAGGGATTTTTAAACGACAATATATTTTTTTTCTCTGTGTATCTCTGTGTGCTCTGTGGTTCAATTAGTTTTTGGGGAAAGGGGTGGTTGCCTTTTGCCGGGGTTTTCGTATAATTCCGGGGTGGACAATAAAACTATAGAGAAGGTTTTGAATATACTTAAGGGAAAATACGGGGAATGGAAGCCTCCCATTGTAACGGAGATAGCAAATAAGACCGGTGATCCTTTTCGTGTTCTTATTTCGACTGTGCTTAGTTCCCGCACAAAAGACGCGGTTACAAGAGAAGCTTCCGGGAGGCTGTTCAAAAGGGCGTCAACGCCCCAGGAGATAATGAGGCTATCTCCCGGAGAAATAGAAAAATTAATCTACCCTGTCGGTTTTTTCCGTACAAAAGCTAAGAGAATTCCTGAGTTGGTTCGTATTTTGATTGATGAATACGGAGGAAAGGTTCCCGATACTTTGGACGAATTGCTCAAACTTCCTGGTGTGGGGAGAAAAACCGCAAATTTAGTTTTAACGATCGGTTTTGGCAAGCCGGGTATATGCGTTGATACCCATGTCCATCGTATATCCAACAGATTCGGGTATGTCAGAACAAAGAATCCTACAGAAACGGAGTTCGCCCTGAGGGAGAGGTTGCCTCTGAAATGGTGGATATCTTATAACGATTTTCTGGTGACTCTGGGTCAAAACATCTGTTTTCCGAGAAATCCTGATTGCGGAAAGTGTCCTATAAATATTCTTTGTGAAAAAGTTAATACTTAAGAGGAACGCATTCACGAATAAAAAAACCCGCGGTAAATTTACCGCGGGTTTTTTTTACAGCTTAATCAAAAACTGCTTACTTTAGCAGCATTACCTTCTTAGTGACTGATTCGTTGCCTGCTTTAAGATTGCAAAGGTATACACCATTTGCGAGACCTGAAACATCCAGAGATACAGCGCTTCCATTAGCATCCGCAGCTTTAACTAACTGTCCTGCTATATTGAAGAGACTCACTGTTGCTTGGACTCCAGCCGGAACGCTCAACGAAACAACGACGTTGCCGGATGTTATCACTGGAGAAACGGAAAGTGCGATGTTAGCTGCAGCTGGCTCCGAAATGCCGCTTATGTTGTCAGTTGTTGAGGTTAATATTGCCGTTCCAAAGAGGCCCGGATCCTGCCAGGAGTTATTGTCGGCAGCCCACCATTTTGTCATGGTCTCACGGCCTGCGCCGTCGTTGTCGGCAACCTGGACTTCCCATCCGATTACAGTGCCTTCCGCAAGGTCAAACAACTGAACCGGAGGATCACCCTTCACGAGCTCTGCGACAGGAATAGCCAATTCGAAGTTATAACCATCATCGGTTGCAAGCCATTCCCAGGTACCCTTGTCAGCCCATCCTGACGTAATCTCGGTTATACCATAAACCCATCTCCACTGAACGTCGTTGGCATCGTATGGACTGGCTTTGCTGTTATCGCCGTCGAAATAGATTTCAAAGCAGTCGTTGTTATGTGAATTGGCTTCGTCCGCGTCACCTGTGACAACTTGGTCAATTACTCTTCCGAAGAAGTAAATACCATCCGCATTCCACGCGACACGATAGTATGAGTGGCAATCCGCGTCGTTCGTCCACGTACCTGCCTCTTGAATAAGGGCGGACATTGTAACTTCCGGAATTTCTTTAGCTTCAACATCGACCCACTCGTCACCCAGATCTCCGTCGATTGTCGGAGCGAATTCGATTTGCGGTATCTGCAACATATTATCATCGTTGGCAAGTTGTGCCGTTCCAAAGAGGCCCGGATCCTGCCAGGAGTTATTGCTATTATTCCACCATTTTATCATTGTTTCACGAACTGTGCTGTCGTTGTCTGCGACCTGGGTTTCCCATCCGATTGTAGTGCCTTCCGCAAGGTCAAACAACTGAACCGGAGGATCACCCTTCACGAGCTCGGCGACAGGAATTTCCAATTCGAAGCTATAACCATCATCGGTTGTAGCCCATGCCCAGTTACCCTTGTCAGCCCATCCTGACAGAATTTCGGTTTGACCATAAACCCATCTCCACTGAACGTCATTGGCATCGTATGGACTGGTTTTGCTGTTATCGCCGTCGAAATAAATTTCCCAGCAGTCGTTGTTATGTGAATTGGCTGCGTCCGCGGTACCTGTGACAGAGTCGTCTACTACCTGTCCATAGAAATAAACACCATCCTCGTTATACGCGACTTTGTAGAATGCGGCACAATCAGAGTAACCAGAGTACGCACCAGCTTCTTGAATATAGACAAACATACCAACATCGGGGAACCCTAAAACCCAATCTTCATCAAGATCTCCGTCGATATCCGGACCGTATTCTACGTATGGGATGTTAAGAACACGATCTAACGTGCTACCAGCATTCTGTGCTGAAAGTATAAAACTGAAACAAACAAGCAACAAAAACATTTTCGATAAAATTGGAAGTCTATTCACTTATTAACCTCCTTACATTCTGAGATTTTAATTTGCATTTAATTAAAAATTATTATAAAATTCTATTAATCTGTGATGGGTGATCTTCAATAAAGTAAACATAATAAAACCTTCCGGCCTTCCCTCCTATCTTCCGAAAAAGAAGAAAAGGCCTTACCTGCAAATTTTCAATCTAACAATTAAATGCATTATAGCACCCCCATTTTTTTTTGTTTGACTAAAAACTTTTTATGCTTATGGATAACAATATAATGAAATAGAACACAATGTCAAGGGGTTTTTTTCTGAAACAAGGGCACATCTTTTTAGATTTAAAGGTCAGGAACAATTGTTGAATGGTTGCAATGAATTGGTTTTTGTCCGCATTGCTTTTTAAATATAGGTCAAATTCCAGAAATTTTACCCTTGACAAAAACACCTCTTTTGTTATACTAATAACTGAAATTTGGTAGATTACACGTAAGGCTAAAGATTATAATCCGGTAAGGTTAAGGAGTGGGCATATTTTAAGCTGTTTGGCCTGATAGTTCAGGGGGGTTGTAATAAAATTGAGCTTTTCTAAAATAGAGTTAATATTTCAAAATTTGATAAGAGACGTTATCAGGTGTTCCGTATTTCTATCTTCAGTTTTAATTCAATTTGTAAACCCTAACGAAAGGAGGCTTTAATGAAAAGTACGAGAAGGGGAAGAGAATTGTTGCCCAGGTGGATTATAGGAGGGGTGTTTGTTATTTTGTCTTTGCTTGCCTTTAATCCAAGCGCGAAAGCGGCAGTTACCGGAAAAATTGCAGGTGTTGTTGTTGATGCACAAACAGGTGAACCTTTACCCGGAGCTAATGTCTTGATAGAGGGTACTTCTTTGGGGGCCGCAGCCAATCCGGACGGATATTTTTTCATTATAAGAATATCCCCGGATATCTATAATGTCCAGGCACGGATGATGGGATATGAGAGTGTGACTATGACCGGTGTTGAGATAACCACCGATCACACGACTCAGGTTAGATTTGAACTGGAACCCACGGTTGTCCCGGGAGAAGGTATTACCGTGAAAGCGGAGGCGGAGGTTATAAAAATGGACCTTTCATCTTCCGCTATTTCTGCTAAAAGCGATGATATAGAAGCTGTTCCGTTTGTTGATGAAGTTGGGGATTATATTAACAAACAGGCTGGAGTTCAGGGTTGGCAAATAAGAGGAGGAGGTTTGGATCAGGTAAGTTTTATGACAGATGGTTTGAACCTGGTAGATGGTCGAACAAATAATCCTGCTCTTATGCCCCCCTTAAGTATGATAAAAGAACTCAACGTAATCAAGGGTGGTTTTGCTCCTGAATATGGTAATCTCAGGTCAGGATTGGTAAACATTGTGACCAGAGAACCTTCTAATGTCTATAATGGTTCGATTAATTTTCGTTACAGTCCCGCTCATTTGAAACACCGGGGACCTACTGTTTATGATACGTCGCATTATTGGGTAGGAAGTTTCGTTTTAGAAAAAGATAGTCTTTGCTGGATAGGCGGAAGGAGTCTTACAACAAAAGCAAGGGATGCTTATCGTGCAGGAGATACTGCTTTAGGCGATTACTATACTGACCTTAAAACGCGCTATTTTGAATTTGATAACGGCTGGCTTAGAGCAGCCGGAGGAGATCCTGATAGCGCGGCAAAATTGCGCGATAGATTTATCTGGACGCACCGTCTCCAGGGAGCGGATGGATTGTTGCCCGATGGTTCTCCTTATGATGGTGAGCCGAGAGCGGGGACGTATGGTGATAAACCTGACTTTAACGTAGACGCTGGTTTTGGAGGACCTATTCCTGTTATTGGAGGGTTTTTAGGGGATTTAGGTTTTTATGCAGCTTACAGACAGAATAAAGAAGCTTTTGCCCTTCCGACAAGTAGAGATTATTATGGTGAACAGAATGCAATGGTGAAGTTGGTCTCCCATATTACACAGTCGATAAAAGTTAGCTTTGATATGATGTACGGGGAGCAAAACACTGTTTCTGCGAGTTCGAACGGAGAGCTGGGTGCGGAGGACAATCCGTATGGTCTTTCTTTAAACCCGGGTGACCTCGGTCCTCAGTTTGTCGATTTTGTCCAGGGTACGGGTTATGTCAGCGGAGCGGGTGGAATTTATGTGTCAGGTGGGAGCGATGTATTCAGGAGTCAGCTGACATCGAAACACGCGGTATATTATCCTGCTTTTATTCCTGTGTATGATATTTATCACAATATGCAGGGGTTTACTTTTGACCACGCGTTAAGTGAGAAAACTTTCTATACAGTCAGGATTTCTCATTTGGGTAACGAGAGACTTTGTAGCGCTTATGAAACATTCGAGCCGAGGGATACTACAACATATATGTTGACGAGTGGCGCAGAGGTTACCGAAATTCCTTATGGATATTATTTAGAAGCTGCTGATGTACAGATAGATGGTGTCTACATGGGAGCGCATTGTGCAGGAGCTGTCGATTCCTCGGTTTCTCATACCTGGGATTTTAAAGTTGATTTAACTAGTCAAATTAACACTTACAATGAAATGAAGATAGGTATTGAGTACAATTATGCTGACATGAATACATACTATGAGAAAAACAGATGGGAATCTCCACATGAAAATTGGGTTGTCGATTGGGAAGCCAATCCCATTAGAGGAGGCGCCTATATACAGGATAAAATCGAATTTGAAGGTATTATAGCGACTATTGGATTCAGAGCTGATTGGAATAACCCTAATTTAGATTGGTTTGAGCTGGAAGATAATCCTTATGACTATTACTTTACCAGGGTGGGTAAAAGTTTGTTGCTTACTGAAGCGGAAACTCATCCGGCGCAGGGTCATCTAAAAATAGCTCCTCGTTTCGGAATATCTCATCCTATATCAGAGAATGCTAAGTTATATTTCAATTACGGGGATTTTTATTCCCTTCCAGCCTCTTATAATTTGTATCAGATATTCTGGGGCCCGGCACGCTATGGTGTCCGGTATTTTGGTAATCCGGAGCTCGACTGGCCTCTTACAAGAGCTTACGAGTTAGGTACTGACTGGGGTATTGCGGATATGTTCCGCATTCACCTTGCTGGTTACTATAAGGATATTACAAATCAGCCTGTGGCAGTGGAGTATATAGGTTATGATGATTCGCCACACTACAAGGTGCCCGAAAGCTCAAACTACGAGGATATTCGTGGCATAGATTTCAGAATCAGTAAAGACTATGGAAATTGGATAAGAGGCTGGCTGAACTACGATTACAGGGTAAGGAGTTATGGCCAGACTGGTAAGAGTATACGCTACCAGAGCTTACTTCAAGACGCGACACTCGGTGCGTGGGACACTTTAGAGTATACGCCCCGCGCTCAGCCGGTATTAGAAGCTAATATTCAATTCCTTACTCCTGAAGATTTAGGTCTGTTGCTTGGTAACATTTCCTTGAGTCTTAATTACTCCTGGGAAGCAGGTAGATATTTGACCTTTGACCCATTGAATAGAGAAATAGGGGATCCCACAAGACCATATTTAAATATGCAGTGGAAACCCTGGAAGAATGTCCAGGCAAGAATTCAGAAGGGGATAAGTGTTGCGGGAATGAATCTCAGCGTATTTGCAGAGGTAGATAATCTTTTTGATTGGAAATATTTAGATACGGGGTCCGGTTGCTTTGTTAATCAAGACGACGAAGATAAATATTATACCTCGTTGAGGTTACCCATCTATGAAGATCCGGAGTATGAAAATTATGGAGAACCCGGAAATGATCATTTTGGTGATTTCAATAGTGAAGATAAGCCATATATTGACGATCCGGCATTAACGCATCTTGCCTTCCATCACCCTCGTTTTTTCGTTTTTGGAGTGAAAGTTGATTTTTAGTATCAACCAAGAGGTAAGGAGGAAATAATAATGAAGAAGTTTACTTGTTTAATTCTAATATTTGTCTTTGCCACTTTACTTATCTCGTTCCCTGTTTTGGGTGATGAGAAGTGGATTCGTGAGTCGGAAATTCAGCCTAGAATTACTGATGCTGCTGATCAAAGCGAGATAAGCTTTGGTAATTTTGAAACGACCTGGTATTTCGATGGTGCGGCCCCTGAGGGCGGGTCGCCAGCTGATGGTTGGATACGCAGTTGGATTAGAAATTCTGGTTCCAGATGGGGCTGCAGAAATTGGTATGATCCTGTGGGCGACTCTATCATGCCCATAAGATTGGGAGGCAGTCCTTACGGTACACCCGATTTGAGTACTGTTCAGTTTGCTGTGCCGGATTCAGTTGGTATAACTATTAAAATGTATTACAGATACGATCCTCCATCCATTATTGTTGATGGGCTTCATCTTGAAAGAGATTTCCCGCGAATAGGCGATTATTATGCTCCTGATAAAGTGTGGGGAACTGCTGATGTTATGGTTGAATCTCACGCGAGGAACTGGCTGGGTCTGGATATTTATCAGAGAGTGCTGACCTGGGTTTCCAAAAATCATAATCAGTATGTCATATATGACTGGACAATTGTAAATACGGGTAATGTTGATTTGGACGATTCGATCGAACGGGAAGGTTACGCACTGGACAGTTTATACTTTATGAGACAACTTGAGATGACGATAAACAATCAAACCGAGACGAAATCGGAATGGTATTCGTGGTGTGGGGTTTATCCTGAGTGGAATACGCCTAGAGATTCTGTGCGTTGTTTGATATCTTATTCGGCTCTCGAATTCGAGAGGGGTGGATATTCCCCCTGGGGCGATGCTCTTGGTTGTTATGTCGAGGATCGCGATTATTTAGATGACGCGGCTTCCGGCTGTGAGGTTATGCTCTACGTTCCTCAAGTCGATGCCGAGGAGAAGCCGCTGGAGCCTATGGGTCCCGGCCCGGATGCCGCTACTGGGGATCCTACAAACTATCCGGAAACCGATGACCCAGTTCAGCCAAAATCACATGGTATTCGTGGACCCGACGATGCTGAGTTTAAAACGCATTCCGGGGTTAATCCTCCAACCGGTGAAAATAGTTGGGAAACAGTATATAATTCTATGATATACGGAGAAAAAGGAGATCCCGAGTATGATCCTTATGTAGAGTATATGACTGGAACTTACCCGGGAACCTATCATCCGGTGCCCTCCGATATGAGAGGTTATGAGAGATGGAATGACCTTAACAACAATGGGCGAGTCTTCTGGCATGCTGTAGGCAACGCGAGCATGGGTCCCTTCCATTTGGACTATGGGGATTCTCTCAGAATAGTGTGGGCAGATTGTGGAGGTCGTCTTAATACCGATAGTATGTTGATACTTGGTAGGGCGTGGAAGGACAGCTCGATAACATTCGTCACGCAGAGCGGCGACACGCTCGATATAAATGATATAAGTCTGACGGAACCGTACCTGCCCAATCCGGCAGATACGATTCATATACCGCCCACATACAGACATCATCCCTCGCGCTGGCAGGATGATGGTAATTGGTGCGATCGCGCCAATCTGATTAAGGATATGTGGGTTTATTCCACAGTGGATTCTACCATAAGGCATGCGATTAACGCTCAGTGGAACTTCGATCACAATTATGATATACCTGTTCCACCGCCGCCGCCATCGATCGAGATTACCTCCGGAGCCGATCAGATTGTAATTAACTGGTACTATGAGCAGGCGGCTGATGTACCGTCGGACCTCGCAGGATACAAGGTGTATCGTTCTACAGGAACTGCGGGTGTAGGTCCTCTGGCTGAAAATACCGGAGTGATAGGTGAATGGGGATTAGTCTTCCAGTGCGGCGGTTCCGATCCAGGAGGCGGTGTTGATTATAACGCTTCTATAGTTGATACATATAATGATACGGATGCGGTTCGCGGCGAAGATTACTATTATTACGTAGCCGCATTTGATAATGGATCTCATCCGGAAGCGGAGGATGCGGGTGATGTTACGGGGACTCCAGAACCTCTTGAAAGCGGAAGGTGGCAGAACTATACTTATGGTGTGGTGGGCGCCGCTTCTTTAAAAAGACCAACCGGGACTTCATTATCTCAGATTAGAGTAGTCCCGAATCCCTTTAATGCCGCTTCAAAGTATATGAAATATTATGGAGAGGGAGTGGAGGATAAGATTAATTTCTTTAATTTGCCCGGTTACTGTACAATCAGAATTTACACCTTTACAGGCGATTTGGTAAAGACCATTGTTCATGACGATGGTTCGGGAGATGAAGCCTGGGATGATCCTACAGGACAACATTATCAGGTGACAGATGATATTCGACATATTGTAAGCGGTCTCTATATTGCAAATATCGTTGATGATGAAACTGGCGAGAGTATAAACATTAAGTTCGTCATAATAAGGTAGGAGGGAAGATGAGAAAGCTTATTATTATAACATTACTTCATTTAATGCTTTTAATCCCCGGTTTCTCTTTATATGGCCAAGAAGAAGGTGGAGGGGGAAAGAAAATCGGGCAAGCAGGATTCAAATTTATGGACGTCGCAATCGGTGCCAGAGCTGCAGGTATGGGGGAAGCGTTTACATTTATCGGAGATGATGCCGATGCAATTTTCCATAACCCTGCCGGTATCGCTCAAATGGATAAAAATTTTGATTTGACTGTCTGTAAAGTAGACTGGATTGTCGAAACCTCCATAAATGCTGTTGGCTTGGTTGCTAATCTTGGTACTTTTGGTAACATAGGTTTTAGTTTGCTTTACACGGATTATGGGGATGTCATAGGTACAGTCGTTGAGCCCGACTCGGCGAGCGGATATAGAGAGACAGGGCTGTTGGATCTTGGCTCTTACGCGACAGGTGTTTCATACGCTCGGAAATTGACCGATAAGTTTATGATTGGTGCCAACTTCAGATACTCATACGAGCATTTGGGTGATAACCTGTTTGCAAACAATACCGCAAGGGATTCTATCTGGACAGAAGAAAATGAGACTCAAACAATTGCCTATGATATAGGGACTATTTTTTATCCGGGTTTTGAAAGCTTGAGACTCGGAATGTCCATTGTCAATTTTTCTACTGCGGTACAGTATGAATATGAAGAAGGCAGGACCAATTCGTTCAATTTGCCCTTGACCTTTAAAATGGGAGCGGCTATGGATGTTCTTGACCTTCTTGGAGAGCATCCTCATCATTCTCTCTTAGTCGATTTCGAACTCGTTCATCCGAGGGATTATTCCCAGAGATATCATCTTGGAGGAGAGTTAAGTATATTAGAGGTAATTAAACTGAGAGCGGGTTATAAGTTTGGATACAATGAAGAAGGAATAGCCTTTGGCGTCGGTATTAATACTGCTAATGTTAAACTGGACTACGCATATAGTGAATTCGGAGTTTTTGATTTTGTGAACAGGGTTTCAGTCGGTCTTTCATTCTGAGGAGTTAAGAGAAAGTAGAAAATACCGAAAACAGAGAAAGCGATCAGTGGAATTCAAGTTTTACTGATCGCTTTCTCTGTTTTATACGGGGCTTGCCTTTTTTCATTCATTAAATATACTTTAACGGGAATTTTCTTATCCTCAGAAGAACGGGAATTGATTTGATAAGAAGGAAAAGGTTAATACAAAAGTAATAGAAAATAGGGGAGGTTAAATGAAGTCATCTTTATCCTTATTCTTATTCACTTTAACAACAATTTTATTGATAAATGGATGTGCCGGGAAAAGTGCAAATGATAAGTATTTTCGTAAAGTTGCTATCGATGGGAGGTATTCTATTATAGGGGAGTATCCGCTGACTCCTGAGATGGGAAACAAGGGAGAAGCTTATCGTTTTTTATATAATAAGCAGGGAGAACTTATTAGAGTGGATTATCTTATAGGAGGAAAACTTAGAGAAGGGTCTTTTTTGGGAAATGATGTTGCACGGGTAGTTATCGAACATTTCGAAACATATGAGAAAAGGGCATATTTTGACATAAATGGTTTGTCTGTTAGGGATAAATATGGGGTTTATTCCATACGATTAGAATTAAACGATAATAATCACCCTAAATCCAAGTTGAATTGCGGCGAGTTTGGTGAATTTACGGAAGATATTTATGGCGTAGTGCAGTACTTATGGACCCTTGACGGCGAAGAACGGATAGGAAAAGCCATTTTTTATGACTTTTTTGGGAAAAGAGTTACAATCGAAGAAGGTGGATTTGAAACACGGTTTGTATATGACAAAGACGGGAATATGATTGAACAAGGTTATTTTGATTCTAAAGGAAATTTAAAAGAAAACAAGGATGGCATTGCTGTATTGCGTCAGAAATTTGATGATAAGGGAAATATAATCGAAATAAGATACTTCGATGCTGCGAATAAATTAAAAGAGTTAGGGAACGGAGTAGCCGTTACACGGCAGAATTTCGACGAGGATGGGAATATTGTTGAAACGAGATATTTGGGAAAAGATGAAAAGTTAAAAGAGAACAATATGGGTGTTGCCATTATACGGTGCAGGTTCGATGCTTACGGAAATATAGTAGAGCAGAAATACTATGATGTATCTGATAAGCTTACAGAGGGCAAATTTTATGGATTCGCGACAAGGCAATGGGAATATGATGAAGAGGGGAAATTGTTAGAAACCAGGTTTTTAGATGTTGACGGGAATTTGAAGAACACCATAAACGAAGAAACTGCAATTTTGCGTATGAAATACGATGAAGATGGTAATCTTGAGCAAATTTTACATCTTGATAAAGAGGGTAACCTGGTGGAGGATTCTTTATTAAGCGTTCC
>CAYRCN010000012.1:16513-18097 GCA_964422805.1 uncultured bacterium
ATTTTTCCCAGTCTTTTCATTATTTCAAGACAGGCTCTTGTGTTGTGATATGGAGCTTTCCATGGGCCTAATTTATCTTCTTCGGATAGATAAGGGTCGCCTTTTCTGTTTACCCTGAAAAACCATTCTCCGTTTTCCTTGTCAATAATGTGGTTTTTTACAAAATTCCAGCAGTTGTAAGAAGCATCAAGGAATTTTTTGTCATTTGATATTTGAAAGGCGTTCAGGAATCCCACCATCGCTTCTGCCTGGGGCCACCAGTGTTTGTCAGTATCTGTAACGATATCTGTTTTTCCCTCGTTCATCAAAGCTCCATCGGAATCTATCCCTTCCGTTAGTACAATATTTGCTGTTTGTAAAGCCTGCTTTTTCACCTTTTTCAGCAAATCTTTATAATTTAGAATTTCGGCAGATTCGTATAACAGCCAGCTCCCTTCTATATCATGTCCATATGAGAAAAGATTGGATTTTAAATTCCAGAACTCATCAAAGAATAAATTAAAATGCCCGGTTTTCGGATCGATTATTTTGTCGAGGAATATATGAATCGATAATTCTAATTGTTTTTCTAATTTCTTATTCTTCCATATATTGAGGAGATTTGCATATCCTTCGAGTACGTGTAAATGTGTATTCATGGTTTTCTTTTCGTTCTGGTCTTTATCACTCAATCGGACATCTCCGGTAGGTTCCCATTCCCTATCGCATGCTTCAAAATAGCCGGGATATTCAGAATCGAAACTGTGTTTTTCAATTAATTCGAAAATCTCGATTGCCCATTTCAGAGTGTTTTGATTGCCGGAAATTTTATAGTATTCAACCAGAGCGTAGATGCAGAAAGCTTGAGCATAAATTTGTTTTTTATCGTTTATTGGATTACCTTTATAATCGAGCATCCAGTAAATACCGCCTTTTTCGCGGTCGCGGAAATGTTCTTTTATGTATTCATAAGCACGTTTGGCTAAATCTAAATGTTTTTCTTCTTTAAATTTACTGTATATGATGGAATATGTCCAGAGTATTCGTGTGTTTAGTACAGCCGACTTGGGCGAATCTTTAATTATTTCTCCGTTGTTTAAGATTCTGCCTAAAAATCCTCCGTTTTCTTCGTCGATTGCTTTATCCCAGAAGGGAAGAATATTATTTTTGAGTTCTTTTTCTATTTCTTTATAATAATTATCTGCATTCATGAAATACCTATTTAACATAATTTAATTAAGGTTTTTTTCTGGATTTGTCAAGCTTATTTTTGTTGACAAATTGGGGTTTTATTTTAATATTCAATCAGGGGGTGAATTATGGCATCTGATAAAAAGTCAAAGGTAAGTACAAAAGGGATACCTGTTTTATGCGTGGAAGGCGACTGTATAGCAAGAGCCTGGGAGAATTCTCTTATCTCACTTTACGAGAATGGATGCGATATCAAGACTCAGTATGATAAACCAACCGATCCTCCCAGTAAAGATGCAACCATGATTATAAACGTTACAAATCCTATTAATGAACCAATGCTTCATAAGGATTTTCCTGCGGGTATTGAATTTTTGCAGGAGTATGTTATGGAGGTTTGTGAAGGGATTAAGG
>CAYRCN010000013.1:0-17436 GCA_964422805.1 uncultured bacterium
TTGGAGAAAAGAACTGGATTATTGGTTTTTGCGGATTTGTGCTCGGTGTGAATTTCTTGTTTCTGCCTTTAGCTAAAGCTACTGAAGGTTTCATGGCTATGATGGTTATATTTTTTACTCTCCCCGCATTTCCACTTATGACTCTGGTTAGATCTTTTCTTATATTGAAGAACGAATGGGACTCAAACACAAACTTTCTTCTTCTGTCTCTACCGGTAAGGGGTTATAATATAGTCTTAAGCAAGGTTGGTGTTCTGGCATTAGAAATCTTCCTTTATGTATTTCTTGTCTTTTTTATACCTTATCTTATGCTGACAGGATTTACCGATCAATTCAGTTCGGATGTGTTAACTTTTTCTAAATTATGGTTTTTGACTGCATTCAGAATTCTTCTCATTGTTCCCTTTGCCATGTTTTCATATCTTTTCGGCAGAATCTTTTCCAAAGCACAGGGTTGGATTACTGCCGGAAGTCTTGTCGGACTCCTGGTTATATATACCAGGTATCTGCATTTTGGAAGAAAAATATTTTCATACCTTCCGGAAGTTTCTATGAGCTTTACTTTAGCCGGGGACGTTGAAACTTTCAGCCTTAATATATCGACAATGATGGCAACATTTTTATTCAGCGTAATTTTAACATTAGCCTCTTGCTTTTTTATAGAAAAGGCTGAATTATAGTATAAAAATAAAGGAGGGTAAATGGAAAGTCATGTCAAAGCAGTAGGAATAATTCACATAGCATTTAGTGTACTGGGAATCATAATGGCTCTTGTTTTCTTTTCGGTATTGAACCTTGTAGCAAGAATACCGGAGGTTGAGGAAGAAGCGGTGAGAATTCTTCAGGCAGTCGGGATGATTATACCCTGGTTTATAATAGTTTTTTCTCTACCCGGAGTCGTCGGCGGAATCGGACTTTTAAAATATCAGGGATGGGCAAGAATTCTTGTTCTTATATTGTCGTTTCTTGATTTACTGAATTTTCCTATCGGCACAGCTGTCGGCATTTACGCAATATGGGTCTTGTTTGACAAGCGAACGGAAAAATTGTTCGCCAAAAGCAAGAAGTAAATCAATACGGGTAGAAAGCGATTAAGATTTAATACATTAGTAAACTAGTTGATCAGCTAATTTGAAACACATTCATCGCTAACCGCATACCGCTTACGGCTAACCGCTTTATACCCTCAAACCCTCCTTTTTTAAAAAATTTTTCAGCGGGAAGCGGATGGCGGACAGCGTGGAGGGGAATAAGGGAAGTAGCGTATAATTTCCTCTTGACTATTTCTTTTTCTTTGTTTACTCTGTCATTAATAATAAATAAGGAGGTTAGATGGCTCAGAAAAAACTCAATATAGAAGAGATTACAAGTGAGACGCGTTATATGGGCGGTTGGTTAAAATTGCTGGGAATAGCCAAAATAATTCAGGGCGCATTTCTGGTTATGACAATATTCGGAGCAGTCCACGGAGCAGTAACAATATGGGAAGGTCTGCTCTTGAATCGTGCAGCCAATGGTTCAAGGGAAGTTACCGCAGGCAATATCGAATCTCTAGCTAAAGGCATGCTTAACCCTCTAAAGATATACTTCATTATCCAGGGTGTGCTTATAATCCTGGTCTTCGGTATTTTCATTCTTGGAATTTTAATGGCTTCGAGTCTTATAGGTACAGGCATTTTTGCTCACTACCTCGAAGTTTTTAAGAACTTTTAGTTTAAATAAATTATTCATTAAGGAGGAATTATGACGAAAAAGAAAAGTTACTTGTTATTGTTAATCGTAATTTTGGCACTGGTTTTTATCAGTTGCGCTCCGGGTAACGAAAAATGGGATCCTGAAATCAACCCGGAAAACAAAGCAGGATTCCTGTATGGGGTATGGCACGGCGCGATAATTATAATAACTTTTATTATTAGTCTTTTTACGAACGATGTTGGTTTGTATGAAATAAACAATACCGGCTGGCCTTACAATTTAGGATTTATAATAGGTCTGAATATATCGATCGGAGGTATGTTCAGCGGCGGAAAAAGGAAGAGGTATAGAAGATAATAAAGTTTATATTGGGAGAGGAATATAGAGTATAAAAAATTATTGGGCGATACCGATATCCCGGTTCTGGGGCTAGGAACCTGGGAAATCGGCGGAAGAATGAGTAGAGATACAAGTTACGACACAGAAGGTATTGCTGCCATTCGAGGCGCAATAGAGTTCGGGTATACTCATATAGACACTGCGGAAATGTACGGCGCGGGGCATTCAGAGGAGTTAGTTGGGTTTGCAATAAAAGATTTTAACAGGGAATCACTTTTTATAACGACAAAGGTCTTGCCGGAACATTTGCACTACAACGATTGTATCAAAGCCGCGGAAGGAAGCCTTAAAAGACTGAAAACAGACTATATAGATTTGTATTTAATTCATGTACCCAACCCCAAAATCCCTATAAAAGAAACAATGCAGGCTATGGACTTATTGGCTAAACAGAAGAAAATAAGATTTATTGGTGTAAGTAATTTTTCTGTAGAACAATTAAAAGAAGCACAAATGTACACAGAAAACAAAATCGTAAACAACCAGATAGAATATAATCTCCTGACAAGACACAGTGGTATGTACAACGTAAATATCGAGTCCGAAATAATTCCTTACTGTCAGGAAAACGATATTATAATCACAGCCTGGAAACCTCTCGCTAAAGGAAGTCTATTCCGAGAAAAAAATAAATTGTTGAGAGAACTTGTAGATAAGTACAATAAAACTCTTGCTCAGATCGCGATAAACTGGCTAATTAATAAAAAAAATATAATTACCATACCGAAGTCAACAAATCCCAAACATCTAAAAGAAAACCTTGGCGCTCTTGGATGGAAACTCTCCGAAGAAGATATGAAAAAACTGGACGAGGAATTCAGGTGAGCTAAATTATGTCAAGATATAAATGTTCGCATTGCGGTATGGAATTTGATAAACCTGGAAAGTGCACAATGTGCGATGTCCCGCTTGAGGAAGTTTCAGAAGAGAAACCTTGCGAGCATTGCGGCCATGAAGAAATGATACACGGGCATCATGATCACACCGAACATCATAAGCACATGGTTCAGGATTTTAAAAAGAGGTTTTTTGTTTCTATAATTGTCACAATCCCTATATTACTCCTATCACCTTTAATTCAGGACTTTTTAAATTATACGCTTTTCTTCTCGGGCGATAAATATTTGATGTTTGTTTTGTCGAGTTTTGTTTTCCTTTATGGCGGTTGGCCTTTTCTCAAAGGTCTTTTTGATGAGTTAAAACAAAAACAACCCGGCATGATGACTCTTATCGCACTGGCTATTTTTGTGGCATATGTTTATAGCTCCACGGTTGTATTCGGACTAAAGGGAAAATACTTCTTCTGGGAACTTGCGACACTTATCGATATTATGCTGCTTGGACACTGGATAGAAATGAAATCTGTTCTGGGCGCCTCAAGAGCTCTGGAAAAACTTGCGCACTTATTGCCGGATACAGCGCATTTAATGAAGGGAGATAATATATCAGATGTAAAAATATCAGAGCTTAAGAAAGATAATATTGTTTTAATTAAAGCGGGAGAAAAAGTTCCCGCAGACGCGGTTATTATCGAAGGAAGCAGTTTTCTTGATGAATCCATGCTCACCGGAGAATCAAAACCTGTCAAAAAGGAGAAAGGAGATAAAATTATTGGAGGTTCTGTTAACGGAGATTCGCCTATCAAGGCAAGAGTTGTTGGAACAGAAGAAGGCTCTTACTTAAATAAAGTAGTCAATCTGGTAAAACAGGCTCAAGGTGCAAAATCAAGAACGCAAGCGTTAGCAGACAGAGCAGCAATGTGGCTTACCATTATCGCTATAGCAGTCGGTGCAATAACTTTGATTTTCTGGTTGTTCAAAGCAGATGGAATCGCGTTTGCTATCGAGAGAATGGCAACCGTTATGGTAATAACATGTCCTCATGCTCTTGGTCTTGCCATACCTCTTGTAGGAGCAGTTTCTATATCTTTATCGGCAAAGAACGGACTTCTAATAAGGAACAGAACCGCCTTTGAAAATGCAAGAAAGATAACCACACTCGTTTTCGATAAAACCGGCACTCTAACCGAAGGTAAATTCGGGGTAAGTTCTGTTAAAATTTTCGATTCCGAATACGACGAAAAATCCATAATACAAATAGCCGCTACTCTCGAGTTAAATTCCGAACATTCCATAGCAAAAGGAATTTTAGCCAAATCAAAAGAGTTAGGGGGCAGTCCGCTTAAAAGCGTAAATTTTGAGGTTATAAAAGGAGAAGGAGTCAAAGGTAATGTCAGCGGCAAAGAAGTAGAATTGGTCAGTAAAGGTTATCTTGATAAGAATCATATAAAGATTCCTGAAGAAGTCAGGGAAAAAACAAGCGGTACACTGGTGTTTGTCTTAATAGATGGCAAGCCAAAAGGATTAATCGAACTATCCGATAAGATCAGAAAGGATTCATACGTTGCCATAAAGAGATTAAAGAAAGAGGGAATAAAATGCTGGATGCTTACCGGAGACAATAAGGATGTGGCAAAAGACGTGGCAGAAGAGCTTGAACTGGACGGGTTCTTTGCCGAAGTTTTACCTCATGAAAAACAGGATAAAATCAAGGAGCTTCAGAATCAGGGTGAAGTGGTTGCTATGACGGGAGACGGAATAAATGATGCTCCAGCTCTTGCCCAGGCAGATGTTGGAATAGCTATAGGTTCCGGAACGGATGTTGCCGCGGAAACCGCGGATATAATACTTGTTAACAGCAACCCTAAAGATGTTATGGCTCTTATACTATTCGGCAAAGCGACATATCGAAAAATGGTTCAGAATCTTTTCTGGGCAACAGGGTACAACGTAATCGCCATACCCCTTGCCGCAGGAGTTTTATATAACGTCGGGATTATCATCTCCCCCGCCGTTGGAGCGATACTCATGTCTATGAGTACCATTATAGTGGCAATAAACGCCAGGTTTTTGAGAGTAAAAAAAGATTAAACACAGAGGACACAGAGAAAAAAAACACTCACCGAGACCACAGAGAAGGGAATTGTTATTTTAACTCCCAACCCTACCCCAAAGGGATATTCTCACACTAAGCTCACAAAGACACTAAGAAAAAGATACCTTTATTTAAAACCTAATCCACCTCACCAGAATTAGCCACGGATTGACACGGATATTCACAGATTCTTTGTTGTTTTTGCTGCTAACTGCTCACTACTCCCTACTAACTATTTTATTGGACACCAAGACACAAAGAACATAATAGTTTTTTAATCTGTATCCCATTATTGGGGTGTGGGTTGGCTTTGTGTCTTAGTGCCTTCGTGGCTAAAAAAAATACTTGACTTAATCGACAAGGTTTCCTATTATATCGAAAAGGAGGTCTTATGGAATTAGATAGTGCTACCCGTGAAAAAGTTATTACGAATTCTAAAGATATGAACGGATGGATAAAGTTTCTGGCAATATTCTCGATCGCAATAGGAGCACTTTATGCATTGTCAATATTCGGTATTATAATAGCATGGCTGCCCATCTGGCTTGGTATCATTCTCTTGAAAGTAGCAAACAGCTGCAGAGAAGTTGCCGATGGGAAAGTAGAATCCATGGGGGACATGTTTAGCTCTCTTAAGACCTTTTTTATCATCACCGGGATATTTACAATAATATCGACAGCTTTAAGCGTTATATGGTTTATCATATTCGGAATAGCTATGGTTAGCGGTATCTTAGGCGAAGCAGGAGGTTTTTATTAGAAAAAGTCCCAGGTTCATATGCGATTTCATGCTGGGGCGGCTTGCGAAATGGATGAGATTATTGGGATTAGATACAATGTATTATAGAAACACAAATGGTAAAACCATAATTCACCACAGCAGAAAAGAAGGGCGCAGGATTTTAACAAGGTCTAAAATTCTGGCTGATAAGTATGATGATGTGATATTAATAGAATCCGAGCATATAATGGAGCAGTTGAAGCAAATAGCAACCTTAGTAGATATCGAATCTCCGTTTTCCCGCTGTCCTGTTTGCAATATAGAAACAAAAGACGTAAGAAAAGAAACCATAAAAGAAGACGTCCCTCCCTATGTTTTTGAAATCCATAAAGATTTTAAGAGATGCCCGGAGTGCGGCAGGGTTTTCTGGAAAGGAACACATTATAAAGAAATAGAAAAGGTAATAAATGAAATCAAAAGTTAATATCCTTTTAGTAGTTTTGATATTTATTTCGTCCTGTGCCCCTATGGTCATGCCAACAAGAAAATACCGGGAAGAGCCTACGGTAAGGATATTATTGAAAAAAAATCCCGGGAGTATCGAATTTACATCGGACTCAAAAATTAAAATTAAAACCGGCGATAAGAACGGCACGGTATCCGGTAAGGTATCTCTGTATTTCGATCCCTCTCTAAAAATCATTACACCTGAGGGAAACATAAAAGACCCTGAACTTCCTATCTCTGTAGAATCCACAAAAAGATTCATAAGAATAGATGGAGAAATCTATCCGGGAACAATAGTGATATCCAGGTTCGGCGACGTCTTAGTAGTAAATCACGTTAAAATAGAAGACTATTTAAAAGGAGTTATACCTTTTGAGATGGGCAACCTGCCGGAGAACCAGATAGAAGCGTTAAAAGCTCAGGCTGTCGCTGCTCGGTCCTTTGTTATGGCACACATAAAGCCTAATGAACCTTTTGATATCAGCACCACGATATGGGATCAGGTTTACGGAGGAGTGAGCAAAACGGATAAAATAATTAACAAAGCTGTTGAATCCACCCGGGGAATTGTTGCGATTTACGACGGAAAAATAATAGACGCCAAATATTCTTCTACGTGCGGCGGGATTACAGAGAACAACGAAAACATATGGATTGGAGAGAGAATCCCCTATCTCCGCTCGGTTCGAGATTCCGAATGGGACAGGAAAGATTTCTGCAGATTTTCCCCTCACTACCGCTGGGAAAGAAACTATGATAAGAAAGATTTTTTCGAGGTCATAAAGAAACAAATACAAGACTTTTTCGGTAAAACGCCTAACAGGATTGAATGGATTAGAATCACAAAGAGAACAAGAACGAACAGAGTAAGAACTATTGAAATAAACACAGATATCGGAAAATTTTATCTTGAAAAAGACCAAATTAGAAGGCTTTTCAGCGACGACAGGGGCTCTCTGAAATCCCTGATGTTCCAGATAAAGGTAAAGAGCAATCAGATTATTGTTTCCGGGAAAGGCTACGGACACGGTGTCGGCATGTGTCAGTATGGCGCTATGGAAATGGCTAAAGAGAGATATAGCTATAAAAAGATTTTAAGTCATTATTATAAAGGTATTCAACTTAAAAAACTCTGGTAAAATGAAAATACTTCATACCTCTGATATACACATAAAAGAATACAAGGATGATTCCTGGAGAGCTTTTGAATCTCTAATTAAGGTTGCCTCAAAAGAAAAAATCGATTTCTTTGTCATTTCAGGAGATTTGTTCGATGAAAAAAGCAGCTTCGTAAAATTATACCCTGAAATAAGACCCTTACTAAATGACACGGATTATGAATTTATTATTATAGCAGGGAATCATGACGAAAAGGCTTTCGGCTCGGAGGCTTTCCTCGGAGAGAAAGTAAAAATAATAAGGAACCTTACCGAACCACTGGAGTATGAAAAGTTAAGATTTTTCGGCTTTCCTTTCAGGAATATTACAAGCGGAGAGGTAAGAAATAATTTAAGAAAAATAAAGGAGCTTACTACCGACGATAAAGTTAATTTGTTGCTCTTTCACGGCGAACTTCTTGACCATTCATTTTCCGGCTCTGACTTTGGAGAAGAAGAAATCAATTATATGAGCGTACGACTCTCCTTTTTTGACAATCTTAATTTACAATATGTTCTTGCTGGCCATTTTCATACTAATTTTCAGGTATACGAATTAGACTCCGGAGGCTTTTTCGTATATCCGGGTTCTCCAATCTCAATAACGAGAAAAGAAACGGGCAAACGATCTGTTAATCTTTTCGAAGTAGGTAATCCTCCTTCTCAGTATAAGGTAAATACTCCTTACTACAAGAAACTTACACTTTCGATTTACCCCGAAGACACTGCTTCTCCGGTCGCAAAGATTAAGAAGAAAATAAGAAAATCGCCAAAAGAAGCCAAATTTTTGGTTTCTCTAACGGGTTATACGGAAGAAAACGAAGAAGATTTCCACAATCAAATTAAAGAACTGGAAAATAAGCATGTAAATCTTGAAATCGAAAATAGAGTAAGAGGTATAAAACAATTAACAGAAGACGAACTATTTAAAGCTTTTAATAACAAACTCGAAAAGTTAAATCCTTCGAGAAAACAAAAAATAAAAAAACTTGTTATTAAAAGTTTACTCGAGAGCGAAGAATGAGAATAAAAGAATTTTGGATAACCCATTACGGTCCGCTTCCCGATAGGGGAAAAATAGACCTCTCCGATTTCAACTTAATCTACGGCGCTAACGAAACGGGTAAAACACTCACTTTAGAAGCACTAATAAAGCTTTTATTGGGGAAAAACGTAAAAGATTTTAAGAATATTAACAGAGTAGACCAGGAAGCTGATGGGTATATCATAATAGAGACCGAAGAAGAAGAAAAAAAACTCGGCAGAAAAATTCATCTTGATGATATTTTTCCTATTACTGCCGGGGAGTGCCGAAACATATTTGTAATCAGAAATAGCGATCTTTCAATAGAATCTGAAGCTTCGTTCTACACAGAGGTTACAAACCGGCTGACCGGTCTTCAGACTAACAGAATAAATAAATTAAGAGAAAAGATTTTAGAAATTTCCGAGCTGACTCCCGGCGGAGATTTTTCTAACAGAAAAGAAGATGGTCATCTTAAAACAAGAATTGAAGCTGCCTTCACACTTTTAGAAGATATAAAATCCCTTAAAAGAGAAATAGAAGAAGAAGGGCTCGAGGAACTCGAGCGAGCATGGATTCACTTATTTGATGAAATAAAAACAAAGGAAATTCTTCGGGGCAAGTTTGAAGAGGCAAGAAAAAGACTTGCCTACGAAAGAGCCGCAGCCGCACTTAGTAAAATAGACACCTGCAAGAAAGCTCTCGAAGATTTATCTGCATTTTCGGAGGAGGATTTCATCAAATGGAGAGACGCCGAAAGAGAAATCAAAAGGATAGGAATAAAATTTATAGAGATAAATAAAGCATTAAGAGAAAGCGAAACGAAAATAAAAATTATTGAAGATGATCTAAAGGAAAAGGAAAATGAATTTAGAATCAAAAAGAACAAAAAAGAAAAGATAGACATTTTAAGATCCAGGCTAGCAGACTTAAAAAACAGAAAAATAGAAACATCTTCAGAAAGAACTTTTACTCTGGTAAACCAGCAAAGTTTCTTTGTTGTTTCGATTTTGCTCGCTATTTCAATTCTGGGTTTGATACTTAATCAAACTCTTGTATTCACAATTTTAGCAGGTGTTTTCGTAGTTTGTTTCTTTGTTTTTATGGGCCTGCTTTTAAAGAGTAAAAAGAGTAAAGCCCTATTTGAAAAACATTTAGAGGCGTTGAGAATAGATCTAACAGGGCTGGGAATTAAGGGAGAAACAATCGAAGATTTTTTAGGTGAAGTTGAAATGTTTTCTTTAAAGTTCGGGGAAAAGGAAGGCGATATCAACATTAAAAAAGTGGAGTTGGGAACCTTAAAAAACAGAATCGAGGAGCTAAGAGAAAAAACAATCCCAGAACTTAACGAAAAAACAGAAAATAACAACGAATTTATTCGAAAAATCAAATCTATTACCTTCGTTGAGAGTTTAAAGGAATTCAGCGAGAATTTAGAAAAAAAAGAAAGACTGGGAAGAGAAGTCGAAAAAGAAGAAAGAGTGTTAGAGGAAATCCTTGGAATTGGAGACAGAACAGAGAAAATCAGAGAGTTAAAATCCTTTGCGGAAAAGGCAAAAGATGTTGAGTTCAATGAGAAAGATTATGATGCTTTGAGCAAAGAAATCTCATCAGCCAGGGAAAAACTCGGCGAGTCTGAAGGTAAACTAAACATATTAAGTGAGAAATTTAAAGAAATAGAAAAAAAAGCGAATAATATCCTGGAAGAAAAAGATCTCCGCTGTCACGGAATAAGAGACCTGAATAATATCGAAACGAAAGTCCGGACTTTTATCGAAGAAAAAGAATTCGCGAAGGAAGACGCGATTGTTTCTCTTGGAATACTCGAGGAGATAGCGGAAGAGGAAAAGACAAAAATAAGGGAGCAATTCGGCCAGGAAAGCGCTGTGTCTGAATATTTTTCTAAGATTACCGGAGGACTTTATACAAGTGTGATATTCGAAGAAAAAGAAGAAAAGATTATGGTTGTCAGAAAAGATGAAGCGATTCTGTACCCCTGGCAGCTTTCAGGCGGCACTTACGATCAATTGTATCTTTCGATAAGACTTGCTCTTGGAGAAAAAATACTGGGGGGAGAAAAAGGGTTCTTTATTCTTGATGACCCCTTTGTAAAAGCAAGTCATAACCGTTTAAAGGTCTTGATTAAGATGCTAAAAGATATCTCAAAATCCGGCTGGCAGATAATTTACATCTCTGCAAAAGAAGAGATACGAGAGACGCTCGGGAAGGACGACGAAGTAAGACTAATAGAGCTGGAGAGTATTTTATAAGAAAAGGGTTCGAGGGTTCAAGGACTCAAGGTTTCGAGAAAAAACATTTGTGCTCTTTGAGTGATTCTATCTAAAATTAAATATCAAAAATTAAAAATCAAAATTACATATTAAAATGTAAATATATTTTTTACCCAACACAAGGAAGTCAACTTTATATGTTTGGTTAGTTTTTTCTTTTATTTTTGAACTTTTATTTGTAATTTTCCTTTTTGATATTTGATTTTTACATTTCAGCAACTTTGCCGCACTAGGTTCTTTTTGTCTTCTGTGATAAATATTCTTTCCGTTTGTTTCGTGTATTTAGTGGTTTAATCGCACCTTGACAAAAGCAGTAGTTCATATAATTTTACAAGCAACAAGAAGATATGATCGAAATAAGAAACGTTAGCAAAAGATTCAAGAAAGGCTGGTATGCCCTAAAAAACATTGATCTCTCAATAGCGAAAGGTGATTTCCTATTTCTTACGGGACAAACCGGCTCAGGAAAAACCACTCTCCTGCGTCTGATATACATGGATATTTTCCCGGACGAAGGCGAAGTAGCCGTAGCAGGATTTCTGTCATCGACCATAAAAGAAGAAGAAATTCCTTTCTTAAGAAGAAGAATAGGTATTATTTTCCAGGATTTTAAATTATTAAGGGATAAAACAGTTTACGAGAATGCCGCATTCGCACTTGAAGTCACGGGCCAATCGGGCAGAAAAATGAGAGAAAAAGTGATGAAGGCACTCACTCTTGTAGGATTATCGCACAAAAGAAATGATTTCCCATACACACTTTCAGGCGGAGAACAACAAAAAACAGCAATTGCAAGAGCACTGGTGAGAGAACCTTTTATTCTTCTTGCCGATGAACCGACCGGCAATATCGATCCGGAAGGCTCCGAGGAAATAATAAAAATACTGCAGGAAGTAAACACTGCAGGAACCGCTGTTTTAATGGCGACTCACGATGTAGAACTTGCAAAAAGAATGGGCGGTAGATTCGTAAATCTTGAACAGGGGCAAATAACAACAAAATAAAATGTTTTCGCTAAGAGAGGCTTTAATAGGACTCAGAAGAAATGGCGTTATGACTTTCATTGCCATAGGCATAATGTTTTTTTCTCTTTTCCTGCTTGGGGCTTTCCTCTGGGGGACTTTTAATCTCTTCGGTGTAATTAGCCTGGCCAGGGAGAAAGTCGAAATAAACGCATTTTTGAGAGAAAGCTTGCCCCAAAAGCAAGTAGAAGAACTTTCCGGAAAACTTATGTCCATGGTGGGAGTGGAAAGTGTGGAATACGTTAGCAAAGAAGAAGCGTTAAAAAAATTCCAGGGAGAGATACAGGATGCTCCGAGTTTAATTGAAGCGGTAAAAACGAACCCTCTACCCGCGTCGTTCAGTATAAAATTAAAAGACGGATTTACTTCACCTGAAAAAGTAAAAGAAGTGTCTGAGAAAATAAAAATTTTCGATGAATTTATCGCCGTGGAATACGGAGAAAGCTGGATTAACAAATTAGATAAAGTGGTAAAAATTCTATTCCTTTTTGATATCCTCCTGGGAATAGTAATTGGTTTTGCTTCGGTTTTTGTTGTTTCAAACACTATACGTCTCACAGTTCTCGCCCGAAAGAGAACTATAGAAGTAATGAAACTCGTCGGAGCCACAGAAAAAACTATACATGCACAATTTATCCTGGCCGGCGCAATAGAAGGTGGTATTGCCTCAGCTATGAGCGGAGGACTTTTATATTTAATTTATCAAGTATCTTCAAAATTTTTCGTTAAATTTTATTTTCCTCAAGATTTTATAATCATAGGTACTATAGTTTTTGGAATAATTCTGGGAATGATTGGCAGTAAATTAGCAGTAAAAACAACTTCAAAGGAAATGAAATTTGAGTCTCCTAACGTTTAAAGGCGGAATACATCCTGCCTGCTGCAAGGAATTTTCAAAAGACTCCAAAATAAAAAGAATAGAACCACCCGATTTTGTATATCTCTATCTGTCCCAACATACCGGAATTCCCTCGAAACCAGCACTTGAAAAGGGCGAAGAAGTTGAAATAGGACAGAAAATCGCAAAAGCATCCGGAAAATTATCGGTAGGACTTCACTCTCCCGTAAACGGTACTTATATGGGCACGGTAATGCATCCTCACCCCCTGGGAGGCATGAAAGAAGCGATAAGAATACAAGTAAACAAAGAAAATTCCACACCCTTTAAAGAAAAAAAAAGAGCTAAAATATCAAGCATTCCCAAACAAAAACTCGTAAACATTATTAAGGATAGCGGTATTGTAGGTATGGGCGGAGCTGCTTTCCCTACTTATTTTAAATTACAGGTCCCTTCAAGTAAAAAAATAAAAGATTTGATAATAAACGGTGTCGAGTGTGAACCTTTTCTCACTTCCGATTACAGGCTAATGATGGAAAAGCCGGAAGAAGTTATGAAAGGAGTCGATGTTGTAAGGAGAATAATAAATCCGGAAAACGTATGGATTGCAATTGAAGCAAATAAACTCGACGCGTTCGAAATTATGAAAGGCACTTCTTCACTATTTCCCTGGGCTAATTTCGTTGTACTCAGAACCAAATACCCTCAAGGGTCTGAAAAACAACTAGTAGATGCTATAACCGGAAGAAAAGTCCCGGAAGGGGGGTTACCTTTTGATGTAAACGCTTATGTTCAGAATACAGGAACAGCCTTTGCAATCTACGAAGCAGTTTATCTTGAAAAACCCCTTTTCGAAAGAGTAGTTACCGTAACGGGAAATGTAAGACATCAATCAAATTTTCTTGTCCCCATCGGAACCTCTTTTGAATACTTGATTAAACTCACGGAAGGTCCTATTGGTAAAATTTCTAAAATCATAAACGGAGGACCTCTTATGGGTATTGCTCAATCTCAAATCTCATCCTGCGTTGTAAAAGGAACCTCCGGCATAGTTGTTCAGAATGAAACAGAATCAATTAAAAAAGAACCTTCTCCCTGTATAAGATGTGCAGCTTGCGTTGATTGCTGCCCCATGAACTTACTCCCCACAGAGTTGTACAAACATATAGAAATGAACAGATTGGAAAAAGCGAAAGAAATGGGAGTTTTATCCTGCATGGAATGCGGGAGCTGTTCCTATGCCTGTCCTGCGAATATACCTCTTACACAGCAGTTTAAAATAGCCAAGAGCAGAATAACAAAAAAGGGTAAATAATGTTGCGTATAAGTCCGGCTCCTCATATAACCTCAAAAGTCAGCACAACGAAGATTATGTGGAACGTGGTCATCGCACTAATGCCGGCCTTCATATATGCAATCCACATATTTGGAGAAAGAGCAATACTTCTAACCATGCTTTCTATAATATCGGCAATGGGAAGCGAATATATTTTCCAGAAGCTTACGAAAAGAGAAATACGTATTTCAGACGGCAGTGCCGTTATTACAGGAATTTTACTGGCTTTCAATATATCCCCTAATTCCCCTTGGTGGCTCCCTGTAGTTGGTTCTGCTTTCGCTATGTTTGTTGTGAAACAAATATTCGGAGGAATCGGCTACAATATCTTTAATCCTGCACTCGCTGGAAGAGCTTTTCTCACTGCCTCCTGGCCAAGCTTAATGGCTGGAAATTGGGCGCCGCCTGCCTCGGGTACATTATCGGGACTGCCGACACAGGCTCTCGATGGAATAGCTCAGGCAACACCTCTGACTTTGCTTAAGGTAAATCCTACCGAATCAATCGCACAATCGCTCAACTCAACTTATATGTTAAAAGCTTTATTCATAGGCAAAGTAGGAGGTTGCATAGGTGAAACCTCGGCACTTCTTCTTTTAATCGGCGCGGTATACCTTTTCTTTAAAAAATACGCAGACTGGAAAATCTCGCTTGGATACATCGGCTCAGTTTTTGTTTTTTCAGGGATACTATATTATTTAGGAAAGACGCCTGTAATTCCACTATTTCATATGTTATCAGGAGGGGTAATGCTCGGAGGGCTTTTTATGGCTACCGACATGGTAACCTCACCTGTGACGGTAAAAGGAAGATGGATATTCGGTATAGCCGGTGGAATTATTTGTGTATTAATAAGAGTCTGGGGAGGATATCCCGAAGGCGTTTCTTATTCGATTTTAATTATGAATATGTTCGTACCTCTTCTCGATAGAATATCCGAGAAAAAGATATTTGGGAGGTAATGATTATGAAAAAAGTAAGGGAAGTATCTGTATTGTTTTTAGTAGGTATAACATCGGCATTTCTTCTTTCTTTCGTATACAAACAAACAGCTCCTTTAATTTCCAAATACAGGGAAGAATCATTAAAAAAGTCATTAAACGAAGTATTTCCATGGCCATCGGTCCGCTTCGAAGAAATAAAAGCTGATACCTTATGGAAAGTTTTAAAAGGAGAGAAGTATATAGGCATTGTTTTCAGATCCGAAAAAAAAGGATATTCCGGTACAATTAGACCGATTGTAGGAGTCGACTCGACAGGAAAGATAATACGAGTTAAAATACCAAAAGAGGAACTTTCGGAAACACCGGGTCTTGGGATGAAAATTGCCGAAGAGCCCTTTTTAAACCAATTCGACAATCTCCCGGCAGATGAAATCTTCCTTACGAAAGATAAACAACAGGGAAAAATAGATGCGATAACTTCCGCAACCATCTCGTCCAGAGCCGCAACCGACGCGGTAAGAGAAGGATTAATACGATACAGTGAGCTCTTACCCGGCTATGCCTTTAGAGAATTTTCAAAAAACTTCCTTGATTCTTTAGAACAAACAAATGATTCCGCACTTGTAGAAATAATGCCGAACCAACTATGGCAGATCTCCAATAATTTTATCTATCTTTCAACTATCACGGATTCCGCTTTTACTTTTAGACTCTTTACTCAAATCGAAAACAAAGGAATTAAAGACATATCGATTTTTATAGAAAATTTAGAAACCGATAAAGCGGAAATTACCGAAGAGAGCAAAGCAATGAAAGAATATTTAGAAAAAGTATTCAAAGATGTTTTAATAAAGAACATTGACAAACTGAAATTTTCCTCCGATTTTGAAGTTATTGCGGAAAAATTCCGAAAAGAAATAAAAATGGTATATAAAAAATATATCGAAGGGAGAGAGAAATAAAACGTACTCTTATAGACGGAATAGTTAATAACAATTTAATTCTGGTTCTGGCAATCGGTCTGTGCCCTACGCTTGCCGTAACAACGTCGGCATACAACGGAATCGGAATGGGAATCGCTGCAACCTTCGTTTTTGTACTCTCTAATTTATTCGTTTCCTCTTTAAGAAAAATTATCCCTGCCAATTTAAGAATTCCTATATTCATTATTATAATTGCGTCATTTGTAACTATAATAGATTATGCTTTAAAAGCTTACCTTCCTCCTCTTTCTGCTCAGCTGGGGGTATTCGTTCCTCTAATCGTGGTAAACTGCGGTATACTCGGAAGAGCGGAAGGATTCGCTTTCAAAAATCCGGTACATCTGTCATTTATGGACGGACTCGGAGCCGGAATCGGATTTACCCTGGTACTTTTTATAATGGGAACTATCAGAGAAATCTTAGGACAGGGTATCTGGATGAATATACCTGGGATATTCGACGGTTTTAAAATTCTCGGCACCTCTTTTACGGAGTCATCAATTATCCTGCTAATTCTTCCGCCGGGAGGCTTTCTGACTATCGCGCTGCTTATGGGTCTATTCAACTACTGGAGGAAAAAATAATGGATAACGTATTTTTGATATTCCTGTCTGCTTTTCTGGTAAACAATATAATATTAATGAAATTCTTAGGTCTCTGTCCTTTCTTCGGTGTTTCAAGAAGAATGGAGACAGCCGCTTCGATGGGTATAAGCGTTATATTCGTAATGACGCTCGCAACAGTAATAACATGGTTCTTATATCAATTTATTCTTATGCCGCTAAACCTTGTTTATCTTCGAACAGTGGTATTCATTCTTGTCATTGCCTCTCTCGTCCAATTCCTTGAGCTGTTCTTTAAAAAACAATTACCGGCACTTTATTCCGCTCTTGGAATATTTCTGCCTCTCATAACAACCAACTGCGCAATCCTGGGAGTCGCATTTCTAAACATCGATAACAATTTCAATCTCATTTCCGGAATCGTTTTCGCCATTAGCAGCGGCTTAGGCTTCCTACTCGCAATAGTTCTTATAAGTTCAATTCGCGAAAGATTGGAAAATGCTCCCATACCTGAACCTCTTAAGGGACTCCCAATATCTTTCGTAATTGCCGCTCTTATGGGACTTGCATTTTTCGGCTTCTCGGGCTTTCTGGGCCTGTCTCTGTGAAGTTTAAGCAAAAATTATATGATTTCCTAAAAAAAGAAACAGAAAAAAAGAGAGTTCTTAACCCTACCAGTTATCCCGGAGAGCTACTTTTAACCTATGGCTTTAAAGATAAGGCGCCTCTTGTTCTATTAACGGAAGAAGACCCCTTAAAAGTTACTCAGGACGCAGAATTTTTTTTCGACAAAGTTCTCCTTTTAACTGAGGAGAATTTAAACCGCATCGGTGCAATTATTGCATCAAAAGATTTCGACCTTTTAATCATCGAAGAAGAAAATCTTGCGATGGAAATACCCGAACAAGAATCCGTAAACCTCACGCTGGGCGATAATATTTCCTTAGAAAAGCTGCTCCTTTCTCTCGATAGCGGAGGCTTAGTGCGAAGGAATCGTGTCTATGAAGAAGGGGAATACGTTA
>CAYRCN010000014.1:0-16767 GCA_964422805.1 uncultured bacterium
GAAAAAATAGACAAGAATTTAAGATAAGCAAACCCAAGAAGGAGGTTATCTTCAACCTCATATAAATTATAACTCACTTCACTTAACTTTTGTTCTTCCTCGACTGTTAGCCCAACGGAACCTGAATATAGGAGAACTTCTCCAATATATGAAGCTGTTCCAGCCATTACTTGAGTAAGCCCTTTAGCATTAACTTTGCTTGTGGCGCTCGGTATAAAATCGCTTTCAGCTTGAATCCAACGAACAACCACCGGCCACCTCATCCAGAAACGAATGGAATAATCATAGGCTCTTTTGATTGTTTCGCTATCACCTCTTACTCCGCTGGATCTGGCGTACAACAAAGCTTGATGACGTAGCTCTTCGTATTCTTTATGCCACCTTATCTGTGAAGTTGGAGATAGAAAAGGTATAGGGAATAAAAGGAACATAAAGATTACTACAGTTAATATTGGACGATAATTCTTACTCTTTTTTACTTTAAAAATCATCCTTATATAATTTACTTAATTTTTCGAATTTCGCAACCCCAAAAAGCTATTTCTTGTATTCTCATACAAAAAACTCTGCAGTACTTTCAAATACTGCAGAGTTTACCTAAAACCTTTGAACCCTAAAAATAACAAGGAGGTAAAAATAATTTTTGTCTACATATCCAAAAACATTTTATTTAAACTCTTTTAAACCTTCCTCCTCGCCTTTTTTATATTCTCTTAAGCTCTCAACTTCTTCTTTCAATTCCTGGAAAGACTGGGAAGCTCGAAAACGAGTATATAAATTTTCATTCTCGCTTGAATACAGCTGTTTTAAAAGCTCTTCTCTGGCTTTACCAATGGGCAGTTCCATAAGTACAAAAGCTCTATATCCTTTGCCTTCCTCTTTTACTTTGGTCTTATTTTCTCTCGAACCCACAAGGGTTTGATCTACGACATTTTTAGAAACTTGAGTAAATTGTGTAAGAAGTTCTCCTTCTTCGACTCCTCCTACTTCTTCATCGAATTTCTTTATCAATGCCATAATATGAGATTCGAGATTCTCGGCTATATCAAGTCTTGCTCCCTGCTTGGCTTTATCTATGGCTAACTGTAAATCCTGCGAAGTAGCTGTAGCTTTCCCGTATATGTAATCTGGGCTTGTCTGGGGTGTTAGATACCAATCCGGGATTTCAATCTCACCTACTTTTGTTGTTCCTTTGGAAGCGCAGCCAAGAACCAAAAAGACTAAAACTAAAAAATATAAAGTTGCTCTTTTCATAGTACCTCCTTTTTTATTGTTTTTGGTATATTTAGTATAGAGAAAAAAACAAAAAAGTCAAGATATTAAATAAATCATTGACAAAATGCACTTTTTCTCTATTATAGCACAAAAAGGAGAAAAAATAATGGGAAAAAAATGTTTTATTTGCGGTAAGACGACGACTTTTGGTAATAAAGTCAGTCATTCTAAACGCAAAACAAGAAAAAAACAGAAACCAAACTTACATAACATAAAAGTAGAGATCAATAATAATATCAAAAAAGTATACGTTTGCTCAAAATGTTTAAAAACGAATAAAGTTAAAAAAGTTGTTTAATAACTTATTCTATTGTTATGGGCATCAAAAGATAAAATATTTCTTTATGTTCTCCTTCTATTGTAATAGGTTTATTTTTATCTTCAAAACTTAAGATCACTTTTTTAGATTTAATCTTTCTTAAAAAATCTATTAAGTAATTTGAAGATAGGGCTATATTTATTTTTTTACCCATATACTTTCCTTCTAACTCTTCTTTGCTTTCTCCTATTTCCGAGAAAACTTCTATATTTAAATTTTCGCCTAAATCTAAATTTATAGTTTTTGGTCTATCGTTAGAAAACACAGAAACTCTCTTAAGGGAAGAAAGAAATTGTTCTCTATCTAACGTAAGGGTATTGTCGTTTTTCTCAGATAAAACAGCTTTGTAATTCGGAAAATCAACTTTTATTAAATTCGAAACAAGCGTAAATTGGTTTCCAAAGAAGTAAATTCTAATGTCATCTACACCTATTCTCATTTTTTTGGCATCAAAAGTAGAAAGTTGTCTTAAAATTTTTGGAGGGACAACTACCTTAAACGGTTTTTCTCCAAGATTAACTTTAATATCCTTGTAACCAAGACTAAAGCTATCTGTTGCAACTAATTTTAAGTTTTTATCTTGATATTCCCATAACATACCACTCATCTTTCGTTTAGATGAATCTTCAGGAACAATAAAGACAAGTTTATCGATAATTTCTTCCAACTCTTCTACGTCCACTTCGTAAGTTTCTTCTTCCGTTATTACAGGTTCAGAAGGAAAATCTTCTTCTTCCATTAAAGGTAAATAAAAGTAACCCTTTTCATATTCGATTTTAACTCTACTTTCTTCTCTACGAAAGACTGTTTCACCTTTTATTTCTCCCATTATCGAAAATAATGTTTTAGCAGGAACCACAATTACACCTGTTTTTTCTGTTTTACATAGACTTGTATTGTATACCAGGGAAGTATCGAGGTCAGTCGCAAAAATTTTTAATTTTTCTTTTTCTACTTTAATTTGTACATTAGATAATATCGGAAATGTTGTATGAATAGGTACAATCTGTACTATAGCTTTAAATTCTTTTACAAAGTCTTCTGCATTTATAGAAAAAAGCATTATTCCTCCTTTTGTACTATTATATATAATTATATAATTATGTAGTAGTTATTGTATACATTGTGGATAAGTGGATAACTAAGCAGCCTCATTTATTTTTTTATTCTCAGTTGTATATTTTGCATTTGGCATGTGGATAAATTGTTTATAAATCATTTTTTTAACTTCAAGTTTCTGTTAGTTTACTTTTTATTGTCGCAATTTCATCTTTTGTCCTCTTGTTCTTCCTTATTAAATTCTCAATTTTGTTGAAAGAATGTAGAATAGTGGAATGATCTCTCTTTCCAAAATTACCTCCAATTTCTTTTAGGGAAAGATTCGTTAAGTTTCTTGCAAGATAAATAGCGACTTGCCGAGCTTGAGCAACACTTTTAGATCTTTTATCTCCTTTTATTTCTTCTTCATCTATGTTGTAAAATTCAGAAACAGTTTTAATTATTCTCTCCAGTGTAATTCTTTTCTCTTTTTCTTTAATAAAATCAATCAATATTCTTTTAGCGAGTTCTACGCTGATATCGGTTTTATATATAGAAGCATGAGCCAGTAACTTTATTAAGCAGCCTTCTAATTCTCTAATATTAGATTTTATGTTCGAAGCTACATAGTTTACGACGCTATCACTAATCTGAATATTATCGCTCTGTATTTTAGAACGCAAGATCGCTAACCTTGTTTCAAAATCAGGGGGTTGAAGATCTACCATTAAACCCCAATGGAAACGGGAGATAACCCTTTCTTCGAGCCCGGCAATTTCCTTAGGAGGACGGTCTGAAGTTATAACTATTTGTTTTTTTGCTTCGAAGAGAGCGTTAAACGTGTGGAAGAATTCTTCCTGTAATCTTTCTTTACCTGATAGAAAATGAATATCGTCGATTAAAAGTAAGTCTATTTCTCTATATTTCTGTTTAAACTTTACGGTCGAATATTCCTGGATAGACTTAATCATCTCATTAAGAAATTCTTCTGTCTGGGTATAAAGTACTCGGAGATTAGGGTATTGATTGTAAACTTTATTACCTGTTGCCTGCAATAGGTGTGTCTTCCCTAACCCAACGCCTCCATATATAAAAAGAGGATTGTATTCTCTGCCCGGTGCGTTGGAAACCGCCATAGCCGCAGCATAAGCGAATTTATTATTGTCGCCTACCACAAAATTATCGAAAGTATATTTATCATGTAGTAAAGGTTTTTGTTCTTTTTTTTGTTCTTGTTCTTTTTCCTCTTGTTTGTATGTTTCTATATCTGTCTTTTTATTTACAAGGAAATGTATCTTATGGAATTTTCCTGTAACTTCTTTAATCGAAGTGTTGAGTTCATTCATAAAATGTTCGGTTATCCAGTGTTGAGTGAATGTATTTGGAATATTAAAATAGACATCTTCGCCGTTTATTTCTTCCAATTCCATATTCGCAAACCAGGCTTTAAAAGCGGACTCGTTAATTTCTTTCTGGAGTTTTTCTTTTATTTGTTTCCAGTCGAATGCGTTCTGTTTCACCTTTTTTTCTCTCATAGTAATGTACGTTTTATTATTTATTAAAATTAATATTATGTCAAGAGGTGAGTTGAAAAAAAATAAAAAAAAATTAAAAGATAATGAGGTAAAGCTAATCTTTATTGGGCTCTATGCAAAAAGTTATACTCAAACGCTATAAATAAAGTGTTTACAAGTATTAAAAACGAATTTTACTCAAAGCAAAAGCAGTCAAAATGGTATTTCTACGGTTTCTACTTTTCTTTTGCGCTCTTTATCCTTGACAAGGAACGTAAGTGAATTTATAATTTTATATGAATTTGCAAAAATTATTTGCGGTTTTGTTCTTTGCGGGATATCTCTTTCTCGTTTTTATTCCTTTACGTGTGCCAGTTTGGATTCCTGTAACGGTTCTTGCGATTCTATATTTTTTAATTATAGAGTGGGATAATATTTCATATTATTTTGCTCTCACAAGTATATCTTTTGCTGTGCAATTGGGAGGAGGGTTTTCGTCTCCGCTTTTTGTTTCATATCTTCCTGTTATTTTTTTACTTAGAAAAAGAGGCTTAAAGCTTAAATTCTGGTGGCTTATTTTACCTTTGTTTTCCTTGTTTGCGGAAATAAATTTTGCGCCCTACTTTATTTATTATGGTACGGTAGTTTTTTTATATGTGTTGCAGCCAAAAATACATAGAGAAAGAAGTATTGTGACAGGCAAATCGGCAGATGATGGAGAAAAGATTGATATAAGGGGAGAGCTTTCCGAGAAAAAAGAGTTGCCTTCTACTATTTCTAATAAAATTTATGATTCTTTATCCGCAAGTGTGGATATAATAATTCGTATGTTCAATCCTTTCAGTGTTGTTTTATTGGTTGAAAAGGAGCAGCCGGATGAATTCCAGGTCAGAATTGCAAAAAGCGAAGGGGAAATAGAGCCTTTGGTTATGATCAATAAAGGTCCGCTCTCCTGGTTTTTAAAAAACGAGGGAGTTTTGGTAAACAATGATTTTAATGATTCTTCGATGAATTTAGGATATTATAAAAACGAAGCGAACATAAAATGTTTTATGGCAAGTTCTATTAGGTTTAATGATGAGGTCGTTGGAATTATAGTGGTAGACAGAACTGAAAAAAAACCATTCGACGAAAGAGATAAGGAGCTTCTATCAAGTGTTGTCAAAGGTTTATCGACTTTGTTTTCTCTTTATAAGCATATGAATGTTTCAATGCTCGAAGCTTTCAGATTTCGCTCTCTTTTAAGTTTAACGGGGAAAGTGGCGGGAGAGATTAAATTAGAAGAAGTTAGAAAAAGTATTTTTGAAACAGTCAAAAACAGTTACAGAGATGTATGGACTGTTTTTTTACTTAAAGAAGGGAACGAATATCATGTAACGGAAGAGGACGGAAGAAGATACTACCAGAGCTTAAGAAAAAGTATAATTGCTTTAGCTCTTGAAAAAAATATTTCTCTATGTAAGGCAGATCTTTCTAAAGAAACAAAGAGGCCTATTTTGTTTCCGGAAGAAAGAACTTTTGACGCGAAGTCTTTATTATTTTCGCCTTTCAGGGGGGACGTTAAGGGAGGGATCTTGCTTCTTTCTAAAAATATAGATTGGTTCGACAGAAATAACGACTTAATGATTTTAAATATGATTACAGATATAGCGGCTTCTTCTGTAGAAAAAGCTGTTTTATATGATTACGAAAGGCAAAAAGCCATAAGAGACGGACTGACCGAAACCTACAATCACCGATTCTTTCAAGAGATGTTAGACAATAAAATTGCAGAGGCCCAGCGTAATAATGAGCCAATTTCTTTACTAATGATTGATCTGGATAACTTTAAGTTAATTAATGATCAGTTTGGACATCAGAATGGAGATATGATTCTACGGGAGGTTGGGCGGCTAATGAAAGAGAGAATAAGGGCTTCTGATATCCTTGCAAGATATGGTGGTGAGGAATTTGCTATTATATTACCAAAAACTGCTGCTTCGGAAGGATACAAGCTCGCAGAAAATCTACGTGATACAATAGAAAACAAAATATTTGTTTCTCCTGATGATATTAAGTTTAGAATTACCATATCAATAGGGGTCTCTGAGCTTGGCAAACACGCGCATAATAAACCGGACCTCATAGCGGCTGCTGATAGAGGTTTATATAATGCTAAAAAAGGGGGAAAAAATCGTACCGAGATAGCCGAATACTAATTTAACTGCTCTGTTTAGCTCAACAGGAAGTCTTGACTTACTTTTTATTTTTGTTATATTCTACTTTGGTTATGTTTACTTTTGGCGATCAATCCAATCTAATTGATAAAGCCCGAAGGGTTGCATCGAAGGGAGATTATCTTAAAGCTGTTAAAATATTGCAGGGTGCTTTAAGAGATGACGAATCAGACCTTCCCCTTATTCTTGAGATGATGCATTTATACCATTCTATAGACAAATTAAATGAAGTGATTATCTGGGCGGAGAAAGGCGCTGTTCTATCTGCTAAAGCGAAAAAGAAAGTTGTCGGAGAAGTAGAGGATTTGTTCTATGGTAGAGGTAAACCTGATCGTTTGGCGGAATATCTTATGGAAAAATGGATCGAAAGAATGGATTTTGAAGGTGTTGCCGATCTTTTCAGGGATATGAGCGAAGAGAGTAAAGAATCTTTTATCAAAAGAGAGGAACAGGTTGTTAAAAACATTCTCAATAATAAAACAGAATTTAGTGCGAGAGATTTTACTCATTTATACCTATACGCTATAATGAAAGAAGGAAGGGAAAGCGAGGAGTCGCTAAGGATATTTAAGATAATATTAGAAAAAAAACCAGAAGAAATACATAATATCTCGCTGGAATTAAGAAGAGCAGAAAGAGAAAAATACGGAGACGCGCACCTGAAATTAGGTTTAGGAGATTTGTTGCTAAAGGACAAACATTATAAAGAAGGTGTTTCTAAACTGCGTGAAGCTGTAAATACAAAACCGGAACTACAGGAAGAAGTAATTTCAATTTTATCTCCATACGGGAAGAAATCGAAAGAGATAATTGATTATTTAAGTGAATTATTGATTGAATCGGGGAAAGAGGAAAAAGCGCTGGATCTTTTGGAAGATTTTGAGGTAGATGATGCGATAAAAAAGTACCAGCAAATGGTAAAAAAAGATACTGATAACCCGGCGATTCATAAACAATTAGCTGAAGCTTATATCAAAAAAGAAAGGATTTCTGAAGGACTGAAGGAGTTTCTCTCTGCTGTTTCAATTGAGGCTGATGAAGAGATAGGCAGGAGAGTAAAAGAGCTTGAAGGAAAAATTCCTAAGGATATAGATAATTTTCTTAACATGGCGAGAGTTTATAGTGCGCTTGAGTGGAAAGAGGAGACGGTCGTTCTTCTTAGCAGAGCATTTGAAAATTCGCCTTCTTCTTCAAATACAATACTTGAAAATTTAAACCAGATGTTCGAAGGAAAGGAATTGCCGTCAGAGGCTTTACTCTTAAAAGCGAGAATGCTTTCAAGAGAAGGGGAAACAGAGGCTGCGCTTCAAATTTACAAGGAATTGTCTTTAGATCCAGAGAAAACAGAACAGATTAAAGAAGAGCTTCAAAAGTTCAAGCAAGAAAATCCGGTTAGCACAGAAGGAGAAATTGTTTCTTTAATGCTTCAAATTCCGGATAGACCTGAAGAAATTGCCGAAAAAGTTAACCTTATAATTTCAGAGCAGGCTGATTATATTCCTGTTATGCTTACTGAATTTGATAAAAGGGTAAAGGCAAAGCCGGAGTTCACCCAGCAATTCCTTAAATTTTACAAGAACCTGGATAGGCAGGATTTTCCTCCTTTTACTTATCCGTTTGCATTAGCTGAATTATACCGGTTATCAAATGAGTTCGACAAGGCAGAGAGTAGTTTTAAAGAAGCTATAGATGAAGACCCGGAAAGGTTTAAATTTATTATAACCTATCTGCAGGGTTATCGAGACGAACCCAGGATAAGAAAACTTATTTCTTCTTTATATTTTCATAAAGGAGAGTTTGAGAAAGGCTGCAGGGAAATAGAAAATGCTGCAAGAGAGTTTCCCGACTATGTAGGTGAGGTAACAACCTTTCTAATAAACGAAGTAAAGAAGAGACAAAGTAACGAAGCTATCTCACGTGTACTTACAAAAATTTTAATTCAAAACGATTATTACGAAGAAGCCATTAAGTGGGGATCACAGGTTTTAGAAGCTTTAGAATTAGAAGAGCAACCGGAGTTAATGCTTTCTCTGGCAAAAGCAAATTCAAAGGTTGGCAATTTGTCGAATTCGGCGGGACTTATTAGAAGAGCCGTGGGATTGGATAATTCTCTTTCGGGAAAAGCAATCGAAGTTCTTGAAGAAATAAGAACAGAGGGTAATGCTGAGTACGAGACGCTTATGACTCTATATAGGCTGTATCGAGAAGCAGGTAATGTTGATAAAGCAGTTCATTGTTTGGAAGAAGCGCTTGCTCATAATCAGAATATGGTTGAGATAATGAAAGAAGAATGTGAGAAGCTGATTGATATTGCTCCAATTCATGCTGCTCTCAGGATTTTTTACGGTAAAGTTAAACTTCTCCTGGGTGATTTATCTGGCATTGAAGAAATAGAAAAGGGGATCCGTTTTGACCCCAAATTAAAAAGCTCGGCGGTTGCAGCCCTGGAAAAATTTGAGGATCCCGATATTGAAAAAAGCATAGTTGTTTTAAGAGCTGGAATAGAGAAGGATTTAGGGCATGTGGAACGGGCTTTGGAGTATTTTATTGAAGCTTATTGGGCTAATGAAGAAAAGCGAGACAAAAGGGTGGAGGAAATAGGAGCTTTACTGCCTAAAGTAGAGCTGACAAAAGAGTTAGTTGGTAATTTATTAAAAATTTATGCAAGCGAAGAGCGCAATGCGCCTCTTATTGGTATAATAGAAGAATTTTTTGATGGTTCAGAGGAAAAAGGGAAATATTTATTGCAAGAAATTGAGAGTTTATTTCAAGAAACGTTCCCTTTGCCTATCCGTCTTGCACTTGCTAGGATTCGCTATCAAGTTGGAGATAAGCAGAAGAGCAGAGTTGAGATGGAAGGATTGCTAAATGACTTTCCAGAGGTTTCCGAGAAGCTAAAAGAGTTTATTGATCCTGGCGATGAAGAGATGCTTCCTTTGCTTATTAGAGTTAATCTCGCTCTTTCTGATTGGGATACTGCGATTCGATATATGAAGGGAGTAGACATAAAAGAACAGTTACCTTTTTATGAACAGTTGCTTGATAAATATTCGGACAACGAAGAAATTGTCAAGGAGGGAGCTTACCTTTATTTTGTTGCAGGAGATAAGGGAAAGGCCAGTTTTTATCTTGAAAAAGTTAAGAAACTAGGCGATAAAGAAAAGGTCCTCTTGTGGTTTCTCGGAGAAAATGTTAAAGTGAGTATAAGTGAAATAGAAGGGGTAAAGAGACAGGTACTTCTGGACAGACTTAAGATGACGGATATTCCTGAAGAAAGAGTTCTTTTGTACATCAAATTAAAAGATTTAGAGAGCGCATTTGAAGAAATAGAAAAAGTAGGTAATGAGAGAAGAGAAGTCCTTTTGAGTATTTTAGAATCTGAGGTTGGGGATTATTGGGGGGCATATCAGCGTCTTTCGCGTTTAGAATCAAAGGAGGATTACATCGAAAAAAGAATGCTACTAGCTTTTTATGGAGGTAATACGGAGCTTGCATTGAGCCTCCTTTCGAAAACAGAGATGAATCCTATGAAGAAGAAGTCGTATGTATCGGCGATGTTAAAAGAAGCAACAGAAAAATACAAAAGGATAAGACCTCTTATAAGGAGGTGATTTTTTATGGCTGATGGGAATAAGCAAAAGAAAAATAAAAGTTCGAGCAAGAAGAGAGAGGAAAGTAAATCTTCTGAGGAAATGATTAAGCGTAGAAATGAAACAATTGAGGTTTTAAGGAATCTGGGCAAGGCTCAGCATAACGATCTATATGAGCTACGATCTTTGCTTAATGTTAAGTTAGGAGAAATTTCTTCAGTTCTTCAGAAATTTTCTAAGGATTTGGATATTAAGCTTGAAGAAGAATTTGTTTCTTTAAAGGATGTTGTCCAATCCGGGATTGATAATCTATCGGAGGAGACTAAGAAGAACCCTGAGAAATTGCTGGAAAAGACAGAAGAACTTAGGAAAACATTGGCTGAGGAAATAGAAGCTTCAGCAGATGTTGTAAGTAATGGTTTATCTCATATTGGGGAAGTTTTTGAAAAACTTGAGGGGTCTTTTAAAGAAGAAATTAATGCCCTTAGGGAGACTTTGCAAAAAGTTTTTGAGGAGATGTACATGCAATTCAAAGAGTCTTCAGAAGAGTTGAAAGGACTGTCTTCTTTGGTAGAAAAGTACGTGGAAGATTTTAAGGCAGAAAGGGAAAAATTTGATAAGAGAAGGAATAAAGAGGAAGCACGCAGAATTAACGATATGGCCGTGAAAAACTTTTATGCAGGAAGAGTAGAGAGTGCAATTCGACAATTCAAAGAAGCGGTTCTTTTAGATGATTCCTCTCCAGAGATATTAACAAATCTTGGTGTTGCACTTTCAAAGGACGGAAAACAAAAAGATGCCCGTAAGGTATTTGAGAAGGTTCTCGAAAAAAGGCCTGATATGATTGAAGCTCAGGTTGGGTTAGGGCTTATAATGTTTGAGAGGGGAAATATAGATGAAGCAATTGAGATTTTTAAAGAGGCAAGCAAAAAAGACGAAGTAGAGGCTTTTGCGTATGCGAATTTGGGGTATGCTTATGAGCAAAAAGAATTGATAGATAAGGCTGTTTCAAACTGGGAGAAGGCGATTGAGCTTGACCCAACGTTGAAAGATGTAGAAGACAAGCTTAAATTATACAAAGAGAAGGAGGCTTGATGGACCGGAATAAATCTCCGTTTGAAGAGATTTTTAAAAAAGAGGAAAGTCGTAAAAAAGAAGAAGAGAAAGAAAAGGGGATTTTAGATGCTCTGGATAACGAAGAGAAAAGTCTTTTCGAAGAACCTTCTAAAGCCGAAATTGGTCCTCTGGAACAAAACTACGAAAAAGGAGGGAGTTCTTCCAAAGAAAGACGTTATCGACAACTGTTAGACGAACTTGTCGAAAAAAAGTATTTTGAAGAAGCTATAAATCTTCTTGGTGAAATGAAAGCGGAGTTTGGGCAATAAATAAAGAAAATACCAAGAGTCAATGTTGGAGCTTTCAGTAGACAAAAAAGTATTTATAGTCTCAGACACTCATTTCCAGGATTGGTCGGATGAAGAAGAAGTTGAAACTTTTCTTTTGTTCCTTGAAAAAGTTATTAAAGAAGGGGATGAATTGTTTTTATTGGGAGACATTTTTGATTTTTATTTTGAATATAAATCTTATATTCCTAAGAGTTTTTTTAAAATATTTTTTGAATTGAAAAGAACTGTTAAGGAGGGAGTTAATATTCACTACTGGATAGGCAATCATGATTTCTGGATAGGTGATTTTATAGGGGAACTTGGAATTGTTAAGCACCTTGGGTCTGAGGTCGTTAAGCTTGGCGGAAAAAGGATTTTAGTGCAGCATGGAGATGAAATAGATGGCAATTTTATGGTAAAGAAATTTTTGTCCAATAGATTTTCCCGGGCACTCTTTTCCTTAATTCATCCTGAGGTGGGTTTGCAAATGGCGAAAGCTGTATCAAAGTTTTCTCAAGCGAAATCAAAAGGTTTAGAAGTAAGTGGAGAAGCCTTTGACAAGTTTGCCTCAGAGAAATTTAGAGAAGGCTATGACGCAGTCATAATGGGGCATTTTCATAAGCCTTATTTGTACAAAGAAAATGGAAAAACACTTGCCATTTTTGGGGACTGGAAGCGGGGTCGTTCCTACGGGGTAATTTCAAACGGCAACATATTTTTTAAGCTATTCAACCAATCTCCCAAATGATAAAGCCCGTATTTAAAGGTAATCTGTAGTATTTCTTTTTTGTCTTTTTCGTTTACTGTTTCCCAGGCTTGAAATCTTCCTTTTTTAAGAGATTCTATAGATTCTTTTATAGGAGTAAAAAAAAGAGATACTTTGGGCGCACAGTTTTTGCATTTTGTTCCCCCTTCTTCTATATCAAAATAATCTACTTCTTTTGATCCGCATGTTATGCATTTGTCCATTTGAGGTGGAATTCCCTGAAGTTTAAAAAGGGAGAAAAAAAAGTAAATTAAGACTTCCTCCTTAAAACCTTTATCAAGGAACCCAAGAGATCTTTTTTCCAGTCCAAAAAGACCATCCATTGGGGAGGGAATTTTTTTCCCTATCCAAATTAAGCTCCAGCCTATATTTAATCTATATAAATCTTTTTTTAAGAATTGATGTCCGTTTTTAATATTTGCTTCCTTTAATGTTCCTAAACTCTTACCGGGTTTTATATAGTATACAAGCTGGGCCAGATTTAAAGGTTCTATGTTGCCAGAAAATTGAGACTTTGTTCGCCTGGCTCCTTTTGCAACAAGTGAAAGACGCTGGGAATCTGAAGATAAAATGTGAATTATTTTACTTGTATTGCGAAAATCGTAACTTTTGAGGATTATCGCATCCCTTCTAATTAACATTTATCCTTTAGCATATGCGAGGAAGTTGATCCCCTACGAGGCGATCAACAATTCTTTCTCCCCCGATGATTGTCTCAAGTACAACTTTCCCCCTGTTTTCCTTAGTTATCTCTCCTATTATGGAGGCTTCTTTTCCGAGGGGTTGTTTTTTCATCTTCGAAATAATAGACGCGGCTTTGTCTTTATTTACTACAGCGATAACCTTACCTTCATTCGCAATATAGAGAGGATCGAGTCCTAGAATTTCCGAAAAAGAAGATATGTTTTCATGGATTGTAAGTTTTTTTTCATCAATTTTAATTCCGAACCCGGAATTGTCTGCGATTTCACATAAAACAGTTGCGACTCCGCCTCTTGTCGGGTCTCTCATAAACTTTATTCCTCCTGCGATTAGCATACTTTCTATTAAATCCCATAAAGGAGCGCAGTCACTTTTTATGTTTGTTTTAAAATTTTCCCTTTTACTCATAACGGCTAATCCGTGGGCCCCGATGTCTCCGTTTATAATGATTTTGTCTCCGGGTTGTATTTTGTTTATAGAAAGGACTAGCCCTTTTTGTAGAATGCCGACGCCTGAAGTATTGACAAATATTTTATCGGCGCTTCCTTTCTCTACAACTTTTGTGTCGCCCGTAACGATTTGTACTCTAGCACTTCTGGCCGCTTTTGCCATAGATGTCGTGATTTCATCCAGGATACCCCAGTCGAGGCCTTCTTCTAAGATAAAGGAGCATGAGATGTAAAGAGGTTTTGCCCCCATTACCGAGAGATCGTTTACTGTGCCGTTTATAGCTAAAGTTCCTATATCTCCGCCCGGGAAAAAAAGAGGATTTACAACGTAGGAATCCGTTGTAAAACAGAACTCTTTTTCTCCTGTAGACTTTAATACGGCAGAATCGGTTAGTTCATTGAGAGTTGGATTATCGAATTTATCAAGCATTAGTTCTTTTATTAGGGAACTCATCGCGACACCGCCGCTTCCGTGAGAAAGCAAAATTTTTCTATTTTTTGTTTTTGATTTTTTCATTGTTTTTTAAATTTGTAATAGGCCGCGCAGGTACCTTCCGAAGAAACCATACAGGGTCCAATTGGGTTTTCAGGAGTGCAGCTTTTTGAAAATAGTGTGCAATCATAAGGCTTTTTTGTACCACATAGCACTTTTCCGCAGATACATTCTGGGTGGATTTTTGTTTTTTCTACTTTTACACTTATTTTCTTCTCTGCATCGAATTCCGAGTAAGCCTTTTTTATGTATAAACCTGAATTTGGCAACAAGCCAAGTCCTCTCCAGTCTGAATTCTTAATCTCGAAAACTTTATTCATTAGAAAAAGGGCTTTTTGATTACCTTCACTCCGAACCACTCTCTTATATTGATTTTCTACTTCGCTCTTTTCTTTTTCTACGATTTGTCTAATCAGCATTTCGATTCCTTCTAAAATATCAATAGGCTCGAAGCCAATTATGACGGAAGGAATACCGTATTTGTCCGCTATTGGTTTATAAGGTCTTTCTCCGATGATGGCACTAACATGCCCCGGACAGATAAAGCCGTCTATTTTTATCTCTCCGCTTTCCAACAGGCTCTGCATGGCAGGTGGAATTAGTTTGTGACCGGAGAGAACGAAAAAGTTGTCAAAATTTTCTTCTTTTGCCCTCAAGATTGTTGAGGCAACTAAAGGAGCGGTGGTCTCAAAACCGACGCCGAGAAAAACGACTTTTTGTTCAGGGTGGGCTCGCGCGATTTCGAGACTTTCAAGAGGGGAATAAATTATTTTTATCTTTCCGCTGTTCGCTTTTTCCTTTTCCAGGGATGACGAAGACCCCGGAACCTTAATCATATCTCCGAAAGTGGTTATGATTACATCAGGAAGCCGGCTGTAAGCGATAGCCGTATCTATAAATTTGTTGGGAGTTACGCATACCGGGCAGCCGGGGCCCGAAAGATGTTCTATTTTGTCGGAAAGAAGGCTCATAATGCCGGATCGAAATATCGAATGCGTATGTGTTCCGCAAACTTCCATCAAAGAGATCTTTCCTTTATATCCTTTTAAATAGCCATTTATTTTCTCGGCTATTTTCCCGGATAAGTTCTTATCCCTGTATTCGGTAATATATTTCATTGTTTTTGAAGAGTGCCGATTTCTTCCCAGATTGCAAGAGTCTTTTTTGCTTCTTCTTCATTTAGTTTTTCTATGGCGAAACCGGCATGTATTATAAGATAGTCACCTATCTCGACTTCCTTTAGAAGGTCTAAACTGATTTCTTTTTTTACTCCTGAAAGCGCGACTATGCCTTTATTTCCTTCGATCTTTATGAGCTTCATCGGTATTGCGAGACACATTATGTTTCTCCTTTTGACCTTAAGTTAACTTTAATTATTTGAAAATCAACCCACCCCGAAACACTTTAGCCACAAAGACACTAAGACACAAAGTCTTTCTTTGTTTTTTCTTGAGCCCTTGAGTCCTTGAAAACTCGAAACCTTAATTAAACAACAGATGACACAGAGAGAAAACAAAGCACAGAGACCACAGAGAAAAAAAGAAATTGTATTGTTTAAAACCCTAAAGAGCTTCGTCTTATTCAGTGCTGTAAAAGTCTAATAGTAAAAAAGGCTATCATTGCAAAAGATATAACAATCTTAAGAAAAGTTCCTCCGAAGAAGCCTATGACCGCTCCCGTGCCTGACCGGAAAGCTTCTTTTATTTTCTTCCCAACTATTAGTTCTCCGAGTAAAGCGCCGGCAAGTGGTCCTATAATTAAACCCCAGGGGATGAAAAATACACCTATGATTGCCCCCACAAAAGCGCCAAAAAATCCGAGTTTTGAAGCTCCGAATTTCTTCGAGCCTATAGAACTTGAAATGTATTCAATTACTACCGAAAATACGGTTAATATGAGGAAAAAAATAATAAGATTTCTGGAAATTAAAGTAAACCCGGTAAGCCATGCATAAATGTAAATGCCGGCAAAAACAAGAGGGGTACCCGGTAACATAGGTAAGACACAGCCAACAAGACCAACTAACATGAGAAGGTAACAGCCAACCAATATAAGAATATGCATGAATTTTCCTTACCTGAAGAAAGAAGAAAGCGCCGCAGGGCCTCCTCTTCCTTTCATTTGTTTAATTAATTTTTGAGCCATCTTAAATTCTTTAAGCAAACGATTGATATCTTGAACAGTTGTCCCGCTACCTGCAGCGATTCGTCTTCTTCGGGATCCGTCTAAGATTGCGGGATTTTTTCTCTCCGTGGGCGTCATCGATTGTATAATAGCTTCGGTTCTTACCATCTGTTTTTCATCCATCATTTTCTTTAAGTTTTTCCCGCCAGGAAACATATCCAGGAGTGCGTCGAGGGGACCCATTTTTTTTAATTGCTTTATCTGCCCGAGAAAATCTTCCAGGTCGAGTTTTCCTTCCTGCATTTTCTTCTGGAATTTTTCGACCTCTTCTTTCTCGACTGCTTTTTCCGCTTTTTCCTGCAGCGTTTTAAGGTCTCCCATGCCGAGGATTCTCGATGCTAATCTTTCAGGATGTAAAACCTCAAGAGCATCCACTTTTTCGCCGATACCTATAAATTTTATTGGTTTTCCGGTAACCTTTCTCATGGAAAGTGCAGCACCGCCTCTTGCATCTCCATCCATTTTGGTGAGAATAATCCCGGTTAAACCTAAAGCTTCTTCAAAATCTTTTGCAATGTTTACCGCGTCCTGTCCTGTCATAGAATCCGCTACAAGAAGAATCTCTGAAGGATTGACCGTTTCTTTTATCTGTTTAATCTGTTTAATCATTTCTATATCGATGTGTAATCTGCCTGCGGTATCGAAAATAAGAGTATCGTATCTCTTAAGTACGGAACGGGTAAGTGCCTGTTTGCAGAGCATTACTTCGTTGTCGAGCCTCTCGGAGAAATAAGGAAGATTTTCTCTTTCTGCCATATCACGCAGTTGCTCGAAAGCTGCGGGTCTTTTTACATCCGCGGGTATAAGAAAAGGATTTTTCCCCTTGCTTTTCAAGA